>JBBRUA010000013.1:0-21334 GCA_038248245.1 Pyrinomonadales bacterium
CGTAAACGCCAAGAATCGCCCACAAAACAACCGCATCCGTCCACCCCAACCACCGCCGCGTCGCCCAGAACGCCGGCACCGCGAATAGAATGACATTGACACCCGAAAACCAGTACGACCACGCCGGCAACGGCACATTGACCATGAAAAAAGCCGAAACCTCGAGACTGATCAGCAAAGCCGCGATCGCCAATGTTAACGAATAGTTTGATCTCATTAAAATCTAAGGCTCGCCGAAACAAAGTGCGGTCATCTCGCCAAAACTATATAATAACTCAATGCCAGATCTCCGGTTTCTATTAAATGTCAGCCGCCCTCGATTCTGGTTTTACATCTTCGGGCCCTACATTCTAGGCATTGCCGCCGGTGCAGCGACACGCGACGAATTATTAATTCCCTCAGTTGCCTTTTTAGCGGTCTATTTTTTATTCCCCGGAAATCTGCTTATTTACGGTATCAATGACATTTTTGATTACGAAACGGACCGGTTGAATGAAAAAAAGATTGAATACGAAACGCTCGTTGAACGCGACCGGTATAAGAATCTAATATTCGCGATACTCTTGGCAAATTTGCCGTTCTTGATTCCGGCGTTCATTCTGTTGCCGCAACTGGCGTGGTCGATAACGGGTTTTCTATTCTTTTCTTTTTTCTATTCCGCCCCGCCGATCCGTGCCAAAACTAAACCGTTTCTCGATTCGGCCTTCAACATTTTATATATTTTTCCGGGAATTGTCGGCTATCAATTGATGACGGGTAATTTCCCGCCGCTTATCCTAATGATCGCCGCCGGCCTCTGGACGGCAGCAATGCACGCATACTCGGCAATTCCTGATATCTCGGTCGACCGCATCGCCGGCCTTAGAACGATCGCCACCCTATGCGGACCATACGGAACGCTCGCCGTCTGTGCATGCCTGTACGCTGCCGCAGCTTTTCTGTCATTTGAATATCTTGGTTTCGTGAGCGCTTCCCTCGGCTTTGCCTACGTGATACTGATGCTGGCGTCAGTCCGATCCGTGAAAACGGGAACGCTTTTCAAGCTTTATCGCGTATTCCCGCTAATAAACGTCATCGCCGGATTCATTCTCTTTTGGGAGATCGCCCTCAAAAAATTCCTCTAAAGCTCAACGAGCGGAGCCGCGGACGTAATATTGTGCACGCGTTTGAACGCGAGTTCAGCGCTAATGAGGCAGATCTGCGTGCCGATGCCCGGATTCACTCCCGCACCGACGTAATAAAGGCCCTTTACTTTCTTGGAATAGTTCTTAGGCCGAAATATCGCCGTTTGCATCAGATTATGGGCGAGTCCAAGTGCCGAGCCTTTGAAAGCGTTGTAATCGGCGGCGAAGTTTTCGACCGTGTAGATGCGTTTATAGACGATCTTTTTTCGCAGATCGGTCATGCCCATCTCGCTTTCCATCAGCGACAGCACACGCTCCGCGTACGCTTCTTTTTCGAGCTCCGTGATCTTGAGGTCCGAGGCGATCGGCACAAGCACGAACAAATTCTCTTTTCCCTCCGGAGCAACGTTTGGATCAGTTACGCTCGGCGCACAAACGTACAGCGAAGGCTCGTCCGGCAGATTCGGATGCTTGTAAATATCGTCAAAATTTTTGCGCCAATCTTCGCTGAACAGCAAATTGTGGTGCACCAGGCTCGGCAGTTTTTCGCTCACGCCGAGATACATGATAAATGCCGACGGAGCCATCACGCGCTTGTTCCAGTAACGCTCCTTTAGCGAACGCCATTTAGGCTCGAGCATTTTCATCTCGGTGAAAGCCATGTCCGCGTTCGAGATCACAATGTCCGCGTGATGAACCTCACCGCTCTCGAGCCGAACGCCTTTCGCGACCCCATTTTCGACCAAGATCTCGGCGACCGGAGAATTAGGATGCAATTTCGCACCGTTCTTCTCCGCGATGTTCGACAGAGCCTTTATCAATTCATAAAAGCCGCCCTTCGGATAAAAAACGCCCTGATTAAAGTCCATGTGCGACATCAGGTTGTATAAAGCCGGAGCTTCGTAGGGCGAAGTGCCGAGGAAGACCATCGTGTATTCCATCACCTGCCGCAGCTTTTGCGACTTAAAAAATCGCGAAACGAAGGCGTGCATCTTCGAGAAAACCGCCAACTTTTGCCCCTGTGCCATGACACGCTTATTCATAAAATCGAATATCGTGTCATAGTTTTTATACATGAAATGCTGAGTCGCAACGCCGTATTGATGCTCCGACTGGGCAAGGTATTCCCGCAGCTTTTGACCAGCCCCAGGCTCGATCGCCTCGAAGGTCGCCGTATCACGCTCAATGTCCGAGTGAATGTCTAACTTCTCTGAATCGTTGCGGAAGAATATCCGGTACGATGGCCCGAGCCGTTTCAGATCGAGGTGATCCTCAACCCGCTCGCCGACCAGGTTAAAAAAATGTTCGAACAGATCCGGCGCCAAATACCACGAAGGCCCCATATCGAACTTGAATCCGTCGGCCTCAAAAATATTCGCCCGCCCGCCCAGATTCGCGTTCTTTTCGAAAACTTCAACTTCGTAGCCCTTCTTCGCAAACAGCCCCGCAGTTCCCAACCCGCCGATGCCGGCTCCTATAACAATTACTTTTTGCTTAGACATATAAAGCTAAATGCTTTCAGAAGGAAGTTTGTCCACAGATAAACGCAGATGGACACAGATTACATTAGGAAAGCTCAAATTATCCGTGTTCATCCGTGTCCATCTGTGAAAAAATCTTTCTTACTCGTAAACACCGGCGAGAGCGAGCAAAGAAAGTGCGATCTTTTGCCGGAAACCGGTTCGCACGCGCCCGCGGTAAACGTTGTAATCGGCACGCTCGATCTCGCCTAAGATCGCTTTGTACAGGACATACGAGACCTTGACCGCAAGGCGGCCACGCCAATTCAGAAGTTTAATGCCTGGAAATGATTCGCGATAGACCAGACGGTTGCGTTCGATCTGGAATTTCATAAAATTCACAAACCGCTCGTCCAAAACGCTTCGGCGCAGATCAGACGGCTGCAAACCGAACTGTTTCAATTCGTCCTCAGGCATGTAAACGCGACCGAGTTCCTCGCAATCCTCCCGAATGTCACGCAGAAAATTCGTGAGCTGAAACGCATACCCGAGTTTGATCGCGTATTCAAAAGCGTCCGGCGTTGAGTAACCGACGATCCGCGTGACCATCAGACCGATCACGCCCGCTGAGCCGTACATGTACTCTTCGAGCTCGGCGTAATTGGCGTACGAGAATTTCTCCTCGTCCATGAACATCGACTTCAAAAAAGCCTCGCCGTCTTCGACCGGAATTCCGTGCCGAGCAAACATTACGACGATCGCGTTCAAAACCTCGTCTTCGCTCTCACCGGCCGTCGCTGCCGCGAGCCACGAATCCCGCCAGGCGTTCAGTTTTATTAGTACTTCGTCCTTGTTTCCCGAATTCGGATCGTCCACGATCTCATCCGGGATACGCGCGAAGGCATATACCGCATAGATCGCATCTCGCGTCGCTCGCGGAAAGAACTGTGTCGCAAAGTAGAAACTCGTGCCGTATTTCTTAGTGATCCTACGGCACTCGTCTAATCCTCTTTGCAATTTGTTATCTGCCGAAGCCATTTTTCTAAAGCCGAAAACGTCAAAAAATAAACGCCTGCTGTTTACCGAACAGCCAACCTTGTGAAAACAATCTCATTATCTACCTCTTTTTTCGCCAACGACCCGCAAATGGATTCGGTGCAGAGCGAAAATTATTTATGAGTTGCCAGATAGTTGCGAACTAACTTCATATCTTCCCACACTTCGCGTTTTTTATGTGGGTCGCGAAGCAGATAGGCCGGATGAAAGGTCGGCATCACTTTTGTTCCGAGATAATCGTGAAACTGTCCGCGAAGTTTGCCGATCGGCACTTTGGTCTCGAGCAGGTTTTGAGCGGCCGTCGCACCAAGAACGACGATCACTTTGGGCCGAACAACGGCGATCTCGCGTTGCAGGAAAGGTTTACAGGCAATCGTCTCGTCCGTCTCCGGAGCCCGGTTTCCCGGCGGCCGACAGCGGTTGATGTTGCCGATAAACACATCTTCGCGGGCAAAACCGATCGCTCCCATAATGTCCGTCAGCAACTTCCCGGCCCGCCCAACAAACGGAAATCCCTGCTCATCCTCGTTCGCCCCCGGAGCCTCACCAACAAACATCAGTTCCGCATTGAAATTTCCCGTGCTATTCACAACCTGCTTCCGCGCGATCGAAAGCTTGCACCGCAGACAATCCGGCCCGATCTCCGCCCGTATTTGCTCGATGGTTTCAGTCGGCTTAGGTAATGAAGATGCAGACGCGGGCAAAACTGTTAATGGTTGTTCTGTCAAAATTGGTTCTCCGTTCGATTCGATCGGCGGTTCTATCGTTGTTTTTGATGGCGATGCTGATGCAGACTCAACAATGCCTCCCGACTCTCGTTCCGATCTCTTCGACAAACTCGAAAGCGACGGCAGCGAAGCCAATCGCGACTGACCCGGAGCTCGCGTCTCTGCCGGCTTTGTACCCGGGATACCTACGATCTCGATCTTTGGAATTTCAGATCTCACATTTGAAATTTCAGACCTCACATTCGAGATTGAAGTCGCTGTTGCAACCTCCCGAGACTTCTCAAATCCAAATTCTAATTTCTCAATCCGAACATCCATTGCGTCGACGCCAAGCTCCTGTAAATAAAGGACTTGTTCTTTGACATCCACTAGAAGTTCTGCGATTTCCGTGTTCATAAATTGCCTCCGGTTTTAGCTGGAGATTGTGTTAGAAACAAATAAAGGCTTTAGCCGAACATGTCGACCGAGGCTTTCTGCATTATCCTGTCGTCGGAATCCACTTAAAGCTGTGCGATTGAACTGTTCAAACCTTCCGCAGTCTCACGACCTCATCCAGAATCCTATCCGCCAATTCCCTCTTCGACATCAACGGCAGATCGATCTCGGTGGAACGCGTCAGGATGGTCGCGATGTTTGTGTCGGTGTTGAATCCGGCACCTACTTTGGTGATGTCGTTCGCGACGACCATATCGAGGCCTTTTTTTTCCATTTTCGAACGTGCATAGCCGACCACGTCGTTCGTCTCGGCGGCAAACCCGACAACGAGCATTCCGTCATGCCGATTCCTCGAAACCTCCGCCAAAATATCGGGTGTTTTTTTCAATTCCAAAGTCATCGTGTCCCGGCCGTCTTTCTTGATCTTCGCGTCAGCAGCATTCACCGGCGCGTAATCCGCGACAGCGGCCGCACCGACAAACACGGTCGCCTCCGCCAGTTCTTCCTTAACCGCCTCAAACATCTCGTCTGCGGTCACGACCCTGATCAACGTGACATTCACCGGAGGAGTAACCGTCGTCACGCCCGCGACAACCGTCACCTTCGCCCCCCGATCCGCCGCCGCCTCAGCAACCGCAAAACCCATCTTCCCCGACGAATGATTAGAAATAAACCGCACCGGATCGATCGCCTCGCGAGTTCCGCCGACGGTGATTAAGAAAGACTCGCTAGAAAGGTCACCGCTTAAGCTCCGCTCCTTACCAAGGAGGGGTGGCGGCGCCTCGCCGACGGGGTGGTTCTCTGCCTCGCGATCTCGCAATCCAGCCGCGACAGCTCCGTCGTCTGCCCTCATTCCTCCGCGTCTCTGCGTCTCTGCGGTTAATAGACCCAACGCCTGCGCAACAATATTCTCCACATCCTCCAGTTTCCCCGTTCCGACGGTCTTACACGCCAATTCCCCCGCGACCGGTTCGACAAAATAGACGCCGTCTTGTTTCAAACGCTCGATGTTCCGCTGCGTCGCCGGTTGTTCCCACATCGTCGTGTTCATCGCAGGAGCGATCATCACCGGAGCAGTCGAAGCGAGATATGTCGAAGACAAAAAATCATCCGCCACGCCGTTCGCGAACTTAGCGATAATATTCGCCGTCGCCGGCACGATCAGCAGCAGGTCGATCTCTTGTGAAAAATTGATATGGGCGATCGGGTCGGGGTTCTCCGGGTCGTAATCGTCAACGATCACATGCCGATCCGTCAAAGCCCGAAACGTCAGCGGCTGCACAAACTCGCATCCATGCCGCGTCATCGCTACCGACACCTCACAGCCCGCCTTCTGCAACCCACGCAAAACCTCCACGGCTTTGTAAGCCGCGATCCCGCCACAAACTCCCAAACCTATGCGATATCTCAACATCAGATTACTAATGAATTCATACGGCCAACAGGCTTTCGTTTATCAACCGAAAGTTTTTCCTTAATATAGGCCTTTAACTGTTCGGCATTCATATTTTGGGTTTCAAGACTTATCCGCTCTCGTGCCTCGCGCATCATTTTGACGGAATCGAATGTTTTTTCTTTTTTAGTCGTTTCCATAACTGATTAGATCCCTTGGACTTCTTATCTCCAACACTTGGTAACCACACAACAAGTTTACAGCATTATACCCTTTGATCCTCTGCAAATTAACGATATGCTTAAAGTTCCAGCTCGCCAGCACGTCTACCTTATTTACAGTCGCAAGTGCAATATGACGACAGTCTTCCAGACTCGTTTTTCCTACAACTTTTTCGGCTATGTACTTGTCCGCTAGCTCAAGGGCCTCATCCGTTAATTCGACGCGTTCAAATCGGTCCTCGGAGTATATATGTAGCAATTCCCGGACATTCTCAGGAGCGTTCAGTAATTCAAGGTCAAGCAGATCCGAAACTACGAACACAACTTCGTCTTTGGCGAGTCGTTCAAAAAGTTCCACCGTGGCCTCTCTAAATTCTTCGTCAAAATATCCGCGAACCACCGAGGTATCAATATATATTCTCTGTTTCATTTCAGTTTCCTGAACGATATTACACCAAATTATGTCGACCGCTATGTTAGAATCGCACCTAGAAACTTCGTGAAGAGACATCAATGAAATAGTGGATATGTGGTTTGATAGCTTTCTTTTTTACGCAAGTGATTTTTCCGCGATTTATTAATTCATGAACCCCCAAACCCTCTCATCCCAAACAATATATAAAGGCGCGATCTTCGACGTTCGGGTGGATGATGTTCGTGAGGGTGAGATCGAGTATCAGCGGGACGTGGTGGTGCATGGCGGGAGTGCGGTGGTGATACCGGTTTTTGAGGACGGAACGGTCGGGCTTGTGCGGCAGTATCGTCACGCGGCGGGTAAATTTCTGCTCGAGATCCCGGCCGGCTCACTCGAAGACGGCGAAGACCCCGAACTCGGTGCCCTGCGCGAACTCGAAGAAGAGACCGGCTACCGCGCGGCCCGGATCGAGAAACTAACCGAGTTCTACGTCTCGCCCGGCTTCCTCACCGAAAAAATGCACCTCTTCCTCGCCACCGAGCTAACCCAAACCCAACAAAACCTCGACGACGACGAAATAGTAGAACTAGTCCGCATCCCGCTCCCCGAAGCCCTAAAAATGACCACCACCACCCAGATCGAAGACGCCAAAACGATCATCGCCCTAATGCTGGCGGAAGGTAAAGGCATTGCTAGGTAAAAGATTTCCCCTCAGGCCTGTCTCTCGCGGCGGCCTCGAGCTGCTTTATGTAATCCGCCTCGGATGCGATTTCCTTCTCCACGCGCCGTTCTGATGAATATTCGGCGAACTCCGCGAAGGCGTGATCATCAGCATCTTGTTTGCTGATCTTTCCGGCATTTGGCAAAACCTGTCGGTCATTGAATCTAAGGAAATCATCCAGTCTCGATTCCCAAGCCGTCATAAAAACTTGCTTGCGTCGTCTCGCCTGATCTTCTGCAAAGTCGAGCCACATCGTCACGATCCGGTTTAGCTCATCTATTTCATTTTCTGCTAAATAGTTTTTCGCGATCGTTACATCGGTTTTGCGAGGCTCATTGCCTTTCCATGTCGTAAGCCCCATCTTCGGCTTGCTGTGATCAGCTCGCGAAATGATAAGTTCCGCGGCGGTCTCACCGGTGGCTGCAAAATGAAGCTTGTTCTGGATGACGCTAAAGAATTTAGATGTTTCGACCGAACTTGGCTCATAGTCGGCGGCCATCGCGAATATCTCGCGAACCCTCAAATACAATCGCTTTTCACTCGCCCGTATATCGCGTATGCGGGCAAGCATTTCGTCAAAATAATCTGTAGTATTTGAGCCTCCAACGGTCGGATTCTTTAGCCGCTCGTCGTCCATCACAAATCCCTTAACGATGTATTCCCGCAATCGCTGGGTCGCCCAGATCCTAAATCTGGTTGCTATCAGACTTTTGACTCGGTAGCCGACAGAGATTATTGCATCTAAATTGTAGTGTGCGAGTTCCCGCGTTACCTCGCGCTCACCCTCCCGACGAACTAACAAGAAATCCTTGTAAGTTGCGTTAGGCTCTAGTTCCCCCTCTTCATAAACGTTTTGTAAATGAAGACTTATATTTTGCTGAGTCGTTTGAAACAGCTCGGCCATCGCCGCCTGAGTAAGCCAGATGGTCTCCTCTTGCAGACGAACATCGACTTTCACCAAACCATCTTCGGTTTGATAAATTATGATCTCGCTTTTTTCACCCATAAAATACCATCATATACAAGTCAAAAAGCGGTAGTAAGGTCAGAACCGGGAGCCATAGCGACTCGCTTCTAAGACGTTCGAACCCCTAGAAAAGTAGTTCCATGTCAGAACTATGAGCGATATCGACTGGCCTCGTGCTGAATAATAATAACGCACTAAGAAGCCAGTCGCTATCGCTCCCGGTTCTGACGTACCGCCGATACTTATTGTATGTTGATCGCCGCATACAATGCGTATAGTTTTGATGGATGCAAGATCAGACTCTGATCGATGATTTCGGTCGGAGAATACGCGAACTCCGCACCCAACGAGGCCTCTCCCAAGAAGAACTCTCATTCCAAACCGGCTTCCACCGCACCTACATCGGCATGGTCGAACGCGGCGAACTAAATGTTCAATTACGATACAAGTGAATAGTTGCGGGGTTCGCCGAAAAATAATTCACCGAGGCGTTTCTTTTCGACTTTGAACAGCGGGCCTTTTTCTGAGACCTTTCCGGTCGAAACCCGTTTGATTAGGTGATCCATGGTGACTGTCCCATCTGCGAGTAGACGATCAAACTGATTAACGTCGGGGCGTGCCGTATGCGTGACAGACTCTAGGTGAAACCATTCGACGCCACCCTGAATTGTCGACTTTGCCTTTACCCAAAACGTTTCAGTGTGCTTTTCGATCAAACGCGAATGTAACCTCTCCAATGGCCATACACAAACTTCCTCAACCGGCTCGCGTGCGTAGAACTCCCGGAGCAACTTTTCCGCGTCCATCATCTCGAAACGCAGCCCCTGAGAATTAGTGGCACGTGTCGAAACAGTACAATATAGCTTAAAATCGTCGTCGCGTTGGTATCCAAACCGTTCCAAAATTGCTCTGCTACTTTTTAAGCTACTTAAGTTCCAGTCAGGTACACAGGCAAACAGATTTGCCCGGTTTTCGCGACTTGCCAACAATGTGCTGCGACCGCTTTTTATTTCGATACCTTTATAGTCTGGCTGAGGACTTGAGTTAATCGGTATCCCCAATGCAGTTTCGATGCTTCGACCGATCGCGGTATCACCTTTGCAGACGGCCCTAAGCGGACCGGCATTAGCAATCGCTCTCAAAAGTTCAAGCAACTCCCTTGAAACTGCAGTCGTGACAGCTTCGAGTTCAGCCAAGAACTTCGTGACCCGATTCTTGACTCTAAACTTAAACATTCGAGCGAGTGAACTCTGAGTAAGGTTTAAGGCATAGACAGTTTTCTCATGAACAAAAACGGCAAAAACATCATTAGATTTCGCGAACTGCTTGAATCCGTAGAACCACATTCGAGGATCGCCAGTCTTTGTTTCTGGTCGGTAAAATGAGACTGAAAGGGGTTGAATATGCTCGTCACTTAGCACGTACGCCGTCTGAATGACCTTATTATCTGGACCTTGAAGCTGTTCGGCGAAATCGTGGACTCCGTTCCCGGAGAATAATTGACGCATTGGATCGGTTGCGTCGAGAATCGCCTTTTTCAAACCCGTTTCAGTTATAAAGAGGAGGACACTATTGCACCCCACCCGATTTAGCTCAGCTAAGTTCTGAGATTCGCGCGCGTTTAGAGGTCTACTATTCATGCCGTCTTCGGAAGTTTGTCTTTAAGTATATCGACAAGATGTCTACCAATTTTTTCGGCAAGCATCACGGGGACTGCGTTTCCGATCTGCGTATATCGGGGAACATCTCTGTCCCAAATTCCTTGATCTGGGTCTCCAGCTCGGCGGCGCCCTCCGGTTGTTCTTGGACCTTTAAACTCATACCAGTCCGGAAATGTCTGGAGTCTAGCCCACTCGCGGACTGTTGGCCCACGCGCTTGGCTGTAGTGAACGTAATCTTCAGGCAAAGACGTGACCGTCAAATTTGGACCCTTGTGGTCCCACACACGGGGAAAGACCCGTTGGGCAAATTTCTTGGTGCGAAACTCTTCCGGAATTTCACCGTTGTTAAGAATCATGTGTGCAAACTTTTCCCGAATTAGCTGTGAGTGTGCAGAGTATTCCTGTTCCGTTAAGCGGGAGCCTTTCCCAAGAATCTTGCCATCACTTGTCGTGCGAAGAATCCGCTGGATCTCAGTTAACGGCTGACTGATATACTCGTCTGTAACTTCGCGTGTTAGGTAGTCCGGATCTTCAAGATCAGATAACAATTCGACAATTGTAGGCGGTTGCCCGTTTGGCACTGGCAAAAAACCGTTCAACACAGCGTCCGGCCGTGGAGCTGAGTCGCTGCCGCCAGCAAAAAGAAGTCGAGCAGGCAAGATATCGTTCCGAATACCGATCATGATCACGCGAGGTCGATTCTGTGGAACGCCGTATTCTTTTGCATGTACGAGATCCCAACGTATTCGGTAGTCGCTCAACGTTTCAAACTCTGCTAACACAGCCTGAAAGATTTCCCCGCTCTTTCCTTCCGGGGTCCACCTCGCGTTAAGTAAGCCTCGCACATTCTCGAACAAGAAAACTTTAGGACGGAGGCAACGAATAACCCGAACCATCTCCTGAAATAAATGGTTCGATGGAATGTCTTTCTTATCGAGCTTGAAAGTTCTGCGGTGGCCGATTCCCGAATATCCTTGGCAAGGTGGCCCGCCACAAACTAAGTCGATGTCATCGATGCCCTTATAACCCCAAAAAGTTTTGAGCAACTTTAGATCTACATCGGTGAGGTTGTAAATGTCTCCAACAGGAATAATGTCACGATCCTTACGATTGGCTATGTAAGTTTCGGCAGCGTGCGGACTGATCTCGCTGAACAGCAACGGTTTAAATCCGCTCTGCTCTAGGCCAAGAGATAAACCACCACAACCAGAAAAGAGATCAACGGCGGTTAAATGATTCCGTTTGCTTTGGGTCGCGTTCGGTTTGCTAACGGCGACGACAGACTTGGTCTTTTGTTTTGGACTAGTTTTATTCGTCGAGCGAGGTGCCTTTTTTCCTTTCTTAGCTTTGAGGGGGGGAAGCACCTCTTCTAATATAGGCCTAAAAATATATGACTCAGCTATTTCTTCCCGACTCATGTCGTCGTCTGAGAACGGAGCCATTTTTTCCAACACGATATTCATAGGCCGTAATTCGGTAATCAGGTCTCAGCCGTTAAGACGGCCTCAACTTGCTGGGTAAAATCAGTGAAAGATAAACCGAAAGCCTTGCAAAAAGTCCGTAATTCAACTACGTCGACTCGCCGCTCGCCACGTTCAATCTTGCTAACAAAGCTCTGTGTTTCGCCGAGGCGTTCCGCAACCTCAACTTGGGTCAAGCCTCTTTGTTCACGAGTGTGACGAAGCAGTTTCAAGAACAGGTCGTACTCTCGCGAATAGATTGTCTTTTCCATTTTCGATTCTCCGATAGGCGAAGCTTATAGTCGGATTTGGCATAGTCCAAAATAGACTTTTATTGGACACCAGATTCGGTGGGCTGAAATTTCAGAGGTCTGATGGCAGATCGCAGTGTAGGGGAACTGCTTGGATACCCGCCCCCTCTTGAAAAAAGCGAATTTTGTGTTATGTTGCGAGAGCCAAGCTACTTTCTCTGTGAAAACAGAGTTGGCAGGTAATCGCACTTGCGATAGCGGTGCCAAAAGCAGCCTTAGACGAAGATCGCCAGCTTTTTTGAGACAAATGATATGTCTGGTCGGCCGGGGACTTTTTTAGTGGAGACGATAGCCGCGGAGGCCGTTGTGCCAGAGGGCTTTGCGGAGGGTTAGTTCGGGGTTGGAGTTTTTGGCACGATTGCGGCTCATGACGCGCGAGACGGCGGCGGATCTGGGTACCGGAGATCGTTTGTCCCGTACATACACATCTCAGATTTAGCCACGGATCGACACCAATGTCACGAATGGTTGCCAGTCCAATAGCGACAACCCCATGTCAGAACCGGGAGCGATAGCGACTGGCTTCTTCCTCGCTAGGCAGAGATTTACCTGCGCCCGCGGGCCACGTCCGTTTTACCATTCGCGGGTTTGGGTGAGGTCTAGGACTAGCATTGGTTGGCCTTCGTAGGTTTTGACTTCGATATTTTGAAAAACGAGCGTTCGGTCGATCTCGATGCCGAACTTTTTTAGTAATCGTCCGGCCCTGATGATCCGCATACGGCCTTCGCGTCCGTAGCGTCCGGCGGCGAAAAAGTGGGCGTCTTTGGTGACCGGATATTTGACGCCGATGGTTCTGGCTTCTGCGTCGTAGAGCAGAGTCACATTCTCCGGCGCCCTGATCGCGCAGAATGCTGCGTTGTTCATCGCGATCTCGCCGCGGCGGTTCAGCGAAACGTAGAGCCGCGTCACGAACTCGTAGGGTGCGGACCGCTGTTCAATTATCTCCCAATTTTCTTTCATGGCTATAGTATCTTTGTTCGGCAACGTCCTCACCTTTCGATGCCGCCGACGGTAACGGTTTCGCGAAGCAAAAGGACGAGAACGCCGTCGTTATCGATGTCGGGTTTGATAAAACGTTCTGTATTCGGCACGCGGATGTTGTAGTGGCGGCAGAACGTCGAGGCATGGATCGCCCAGCCCGTCTGCCGTTTCATCACCTGAAAATGTTCGGAAAAACGCTCGTACGCCGGCTGCACCGCGATCGCTTCGTCTTCGCGGCTGTAATAAAGTGCAACCGCCTTTGGCCGGCCGAGGACGGTGTACATTCGGCTGTTCATATAGATCAGCCCTTTTCGGTTCAACGTAACCCGCGGCGTCTGTGCCGACCCCGACAACTCACCGCCGCGAAACTTCTCCCATTTACTCTCGAGCGCCATTGTTTCAACTATGACACGCTTTAACCGTCTTTGCAACACACGGAGAACCGACACTCATGTCCGTATGAAAGCCAACTCTGAAGCCATCCAAGATGATGGATATGCCGGAAATGGACGCCGATCGTTTGATATGGCTTCTTGCTTCTAAAAATGCCGTCGTATATGGCACCGGAATGGTCATATATGGGCCATTTTTGGTCATGTATAAGCAAGTTTTGAGTGATTATTGGTGGTTTTACCGAGTTCGCACGTTACGGGCTTGACCCGCCAGACGCATTTCGATATTCTATGCGTTCGCATTTTTGCGGATATTTCTATCAGTGTGTGTGTGATTATGAGTACTACTTATTTTCCTAGCGGAAAAGGTTTAGCAGAAAATCGTAAATGGCTCGTCGTAGATGCGAAGGGAAAGACGGTTGGACGTTTGGCGACCGAGGTCGCAAGAATTTTATCAGGTAAGAACAATCCGGCCTGGACGCCGTTCCTCGACATGGGCGATCACTGTGTCGTGATCAACGCCCGTCACGCCGTGTTCACTGGCTCGAAAGACGATCAGAAGATCTATTATCGCCACACGCTTTATCCAGGCGGCCTGAGAGAAACGACCGTCAAAGAGATGTTCGAAAAGAAACCTGAAAAGGTCATCGAACTCGCCGTTCGCGGCATGTTGCCTAAGACCAAACTTGGCAAGGCAATGGGCAAAAAACTCAAAGTTTACGCCGACGCCGAACACAGACACATCGCTCAGAATCCGGAGGCTCGGGAATTGTAAGCAGTCCTCAGTAGTCAGTTAATCGCTTTTCTACTGACTTCTAGCTACTGACTTTTAACTACTTATACGATTATGGCAGACCTACAGTATTACGGCACAGGCCGCAGAAAGACCTCGACCGCACGCGTTTACCTTCGTCCGGGCAGTGGCAACATCGTCATTAACCGCCGCGAGTTCGACGCGTACTTCCCTAACGAAGCCCTGCGAATGATCATTCGTCAACCGCTTCGACTGACGGAAACGGCAGAAAAGTTCGACATCTTAGTAAACGTCGACGGCGGCGGCCAGGCCGGTCAGGCCGGTGCAGTTCGTCACGGTATTACGCGTGCGCTGATGGAGTTCAACGCGGACCTTCGCCCGGCTCTGAAAAAAGCAGGTTTCGTTACCCGCGATCCACGCCAGAAAGAACGTAAGAAATACGGTCAGAAAGGCGCCCGTGCGAGATTCCAGTTCTCGAAACGTTAATTTTTTTACTGTTTTGAGCTTAGGCATCGCCCTAGCTCAAAACATATTCCATTGCGGCAAACCTTTGGTTCACAAACAGTTCGCCGCGAGTACATAAACCAGGGAGATATAAAGTTTTGGCTACAGTTACGATGAAAGAAATCCTCGAAGCAGGAGTTCATTTTGGTCACCAGGTCCGCCGTTGGAATCCGAAGATGAAAGAATACATCTTCGGCGAACGCAACGGCATTTACATCATTGATCTACAGAAAACGCAAAAGCTCTTCCGCGACGCCCTAAACCACGTCACCGAAAGCCTTACCGAGCGCCCGAATCAAAAAGTTCTCTTCGTCGGCACCAAACGCCAGGCCCAAGACGCCATCAAAGAAGAAGCCGAACGCTGCGGGCAGTTCTACATCAACAATCGCTGGCTAGGCGGCCTTTTAACGAACTACGAAACCGTCAAAAAATCGATCAACAAGATCAAAGAGATCGACAACATGCGTGAGGACGGCCGTTTTGAGATGCTCACCAAAAAAGAGCGTCTCGGGCTCGACCGCGAACACGAAAAGTTGATGAAGAACCTTGCCGGAATCAAGGACATGAACGGCATGCCTGACATGATGTTCGTCATCGACGTTCGGAAAGAAGATATCGCGATCAAAGAAGCTAATCGCCTGAATATTCCGATAGTTGCGGTCGTCGACACCAACTGTTCACCAGAGGGTATCGATCACGTTATTCCTGGCAATGACGACGCACTTCGTGCAATCAGATTGTTCGCCTCGCGTATCGCTGACGCCATCATCGAAGGCCGTCAAGTAGGAACAGAAGGCCGTTCAGCTGAGGTTGAGACTGAAGAGTCAGGTGACGAGGCGGCTGGCACACCGATCGTTGAATCACGCATCTCGATCCCGAAACAGTTCCTTAGCGAAGACGACGTTGCCGAGATCGAATCGGTCGACATTCCTGAAGAAACGGATGAGGACGACGAAACTGTCGCCGAAAACGCTGGCGACACGGTCGAAACAGGTGAAGAATCGGTGACACCGGCTCAGCCGGAGAATACCGCTGAACTGCCGGTGGCTGAGAATGCACTCGAACAGGCTGAAGTTATTACTTCTGGCGTTTCGGCGGGCACATTCGCACACGAAGAACCAGGCAGCGGCCCTGACGCGAACAAGGGCCCGATGAAAAACGCTCCGGGAGAGGTTGTGGAAAAGGCGGAAACGGAAGACAGCACCGAAGCGAAGGCAAGCTAGATAACATTCTTTTATTTTGACAGCGTAGCTCGTTTCCGTTTACAACGAAATGGCTACGCTTTTTTACAAATTCAGTTTTGATTTTCATATTTGGAGTTAGTTATGGCAGAAGTTACAGCATTAGCAGTTAAAGCACTGCGTGAAAAGTCAGGTGCGGGCATGATCGATTGCAAGAACGCTCTCGTTGAGGCTAGCGGCGATGAAAACGCGGCAATGGACATCCTTCGCAAAAAAGGTATGGCTCAGGCAGGCAAGAAAGCGGGCCGAGTAACCGCTGAAGGTGCGGTCGGTTCATACATCCATATGGGCGGAAAGGTCGGCGTTTTGGTCGAGATCAATTGTGAAAGTGATTTCGTATCGCGTGGCGAAGAGTTTCAGCAACTCGTAAAAGACGTTGCTATGCACATCGCCGCAACGGATCCGCGTTACACCTCGCGTGAAGACGTTCCGGTCGCCGATCTGGACAAAGAACGCGAGTTCCTTCTTGACCAACTCAAGGGCGATCCGAAAAATGCAGGGAAACCAGATGACGTCCTGACGAAGATCATCGACGGTCGGTTGAATAAATTCTACGAGGACAATGTTCTTGTCGATCAACCATTCGTCAAGGATCCTACGAAGACGGTCGGCGAACTGGTTGCTGAAAAAATATCTTCAATCAAAGAGAACATTACGATCCGCCGCTTCGCCCGTTTCAAAATGGGTGAAGGAATCGAAAAGAAAGTTGACGATTTCGCGGCCGAAGTAGCCTCGATGGTCGGTTAATATCGCTATCGGTTGGCAGCGGTCGTGAGCGGTCTTTTTTGGCCGCCGACTTCTTATGAACAAGCCTGCATTCAAACGTATTCTGTTAAAGCTTTCAGGCGAGGCTCTTATGGGCTCGCAGAATTACGGCATTGATACGAAGGTCGCCGAGGCCGTCGCTCAGGAGATCAAAACGGTTCACGACCTCGGAGTCGAAGTTGCAATCGTGGTCGGTGGCGGCAATATTTTCCGAGGTGTTTCCGAGTCAGCCGGGAACATGGATCGAGCAGCGGCCGATTATATCGGAATGCTCGCAACGGTCATGAATGCGGTGGTGCTGCAGGATGCTCTCGAACAGGTGGACGTTTATACCCGAGTAATGTCGGCCATCGATATCCCTCAACTTGCGGAGCCATTTATCCGTCGCCGTGCCGTTCGTCATCTTGAAAAACAAAGAGTCGTGATCTTCGCGGCTGGAACGGGTAACCCCTATTTCACGACTGACTCGGCCGCTGCTTTGCGTGCACTGGAAATCGAATCGGAGGTAATCCTGAAAGGAACGAAAGTCGATGGGATTTATTCTGCTGATCCGTTGAAGTTCCCCGATGCTACAAAATTCGATAAGATCACATACCAAGAAGTTCTCGAGAAGCAGTTGAAAGTGATGGACGCCTCCGCCATATCACTTTGTATGGACAATGATCTGCCGATCATGGTATTTAACATGAAACGTTCGGAAAATATCATTAAAGCCGTTTGCGGCGATCTTTCGATTGGTACTTTAGTGAGTAATTAGTTATGAGCAGTCAAGACGTAATTAAAGAAACGGGCCCGAAGATGGAACTCGTAGTTGAGGATTTTAAACGTAAATTGGCGAATATACGGACGGGCCGTGCAACGATCGGCCTTCTCGATGCGGTTTCCGTTGATTATTACGGAACGCCAACACCACTTAGTCAAATGGCGTCGATCGCCGTTCCCGAACCGCAGATGATGACCGTGCAGCCTTGGGACGCGACAGCAATGGCCGCTATCGAAAAAGCCCTTGTTGCGGCAAATCTTGGCATGACACCGTCAAATGACGGCAAAATAATTCGTCTGAATGTGCCAGCGTTGAACGAAGAACGTCGCAAACAGTTTGCAAAGCAGGTTCATGAGATTGCCGAGGAGCACCGGATTGCAGTTCGGAATGTCCGCCAACGGTCGAACGACTCATTGAAAAAGATGCTCAAGGACAAGGAGATTTCTGAAGACGAGGAGCGTGGTGGACTAGACGACGTTCAAAAGGCCACAAATACTTATATCGCTAAGATCGACGAGGTTTCAAAAAACAAGGAAGCCGAGATCATGAGCGTTTAGTGGTTATATCAAATCTTCACAAAGGCCTGTTTCGGATCGCCGAAACAGGCTTTTTTATTTGCAATTATTTATCTTTTGATCATCCGGAAATTAGAGTATATTTGTATTGTTCCTGCTTGCTTAACATTAAAATGAAAAGTTTTTTTCGCTTCGCCACGACGATTGTCCTTCTACTCGCATTCCTGTCCCAGGCACTTCCCTGCGGGCCCGGCTACACGACACCAATGTTCAACAACGAGAAGGCACCCGAAAACCCTTACTCTAATTTTGCATCTGGCCAGCTTGGCATTATCAAACCGGGTTTTCGCCGTTCAGTATTATTTGCCGCCTATCGCTATCTTAACGGTGGCAGTTTTTCAGCAAATGATCAGGCGGCGTTGGTCGAATTGTGGAAAAATGAGATCGACCATAGCTACAAGCCGCAAGATGACATTTCTGAGGCAGTTAAGGGTTGGGTAGAGAAGCGAAAGGAAGTTGTTAGTAAAGAGGAAAAAACACCTGAGATCTACGTCGAACGTACATACGGCGGCTATGATTTCTTTCCAAACTGTACAAAAAATGCTTTCGAAACCGCAACCGAGACGTTGAACTCGCGCATTAGCTCTCACGGTCCGAATGATCCCGGAGTCTCGAATTGGGTTAACGGACAGGATCAGGTATTCAACAACTGCTCGAGCGGTAAGCAAACGCCAAGCGATCCACCCGCCGGCTCGCCGGATTGGCTGCAAAAGGATCGAGCTTATCAGCGTGCGGCAGCGGAATTCTATTCGCTGGACTACCGGAGTGCAAAAGTCCACTTCGCCGAGATTGCTCAGGACACCGAATCGCCCTGGGCCGAAACCGCTGATTACCTGGTCGCACGAACGCTGATCAGACAGGCCAGTCTGACTAAATCCGTTGCTTCCGCATTACCGCTTTATGAAGAAGCCGAGGCTCGCCTTGAGAGATTTGTCTCAGGCGGAAAATTTGCCGCCTCCGCCGAACGGCTTTTGGGTCTGGTAAAATATCGTCTCCATCCAGAGCAGCGCGTTTCGGAACTCGCAAAAACCCTCTCTTTCCGCACCGGGAATGAGAATTTTAAGCAGGATCTGATCGATTACACGTGGTTGCTTGATAAGTTTGAAAGCCAGGTGCTTGAGGCAGAGGCGAAACGAAAACAGGCTCTCGAAGACGCCAAGAACGGAAACGCGAATGTCGGGAAAGAGGAACCTGCCAGCACCCTAGCCGATAATAAGGATGACGGCGATCTCAAGTTGACGATCTACTCTGAAAGTTACGCGGAAAGTTGGTCGGTTAGTGTCAAACCAGACGCGACTGACATGGAACTCCTTCTGGCATTCGAAAGGGCCGTCGGCAAACCACTCACCGAAGAGCAGAAAAAGAACGCTCGAACTGCGAAGGAGTCTGCCTACGCATCACGATACACCGATAGTCAACGATCCGATTACGAAGGTGGCTATTACAGCGATGATAAATTGGAACTCTCGCAGGTTCCGGCCTTTCTCCGAAACGACGAGTTGAGCGATTGGTTATTCACCTTTCAAACTAAAACACCGGAGGCATATCTTTATTCCCTAAAACGATTTAAGGAATCCGGCACAGATCTTTGGTTAATGACCGCTCTCGTAAAGGCGGATAAATCTTCGACGGACATTCCGCGGCTTATTGAAGCCGCAAATAACGCAAACCGAACCACGCCCGGATACCAAACGATCGCTTTTCATCAGGCAAGGATATTGATCGAACTTGGCAGAAACGCAGAGGCCAAAAAGATCATAGAAGATATGATGAACACCGGCGATGAACTTGCCATTTCAACGCGAAACAGTTTTCTCGATCTGCGGCGACGCATTGGCGAAACTGTTGACGACTTTCTCACCAGTTCGCTTCGTAAAGCATATGGTTGGGATTTCAGCGGCTCGGTTGGCAGCATCGATGAGCTGATCGCCGAGCAGAAAAGCTACTACGACCCCGAATACAACAAAGACGGGCGCGAAGCCTTCAATAAGGAAGTCGAGGAAAGATACAAAGACGAGTCAATGTGGCAGGGTCGCGAAATGTTCGACGCAGCCTCGATCGATCTTATGAACCGAACTTTTCCTCAGTCCTTACTTTTAGAGGTTGAGGCATCAAAAGCTTTGCCCGATCATCTTCGACCTAAGTTCGCTCTGGCATTATGGACACGCTCATATTTATTAGGCGATACGCCGAGTTTACTCAAAATGACAGCGGGACTATCAAAATATTACCCTGATCTTGATCCGCAATTAGCGAAGATAACCGCTGCGACGACACCCGCGGCTCAAGATAGAGCGGCTCTCTACTTTATTCTTAAGAATCCGCTAATGAGTCCGTATATAGAAGACGGCATTGGGAAAACGGACAATGAGTTTGGTGATTGGGATTCGAACGACTGGTGGTGTTCGTCATACTTACCCGACTGGGATGAGTCGGCCGGAGATGAAAGTGAAATCGGTTACAAGCGGCTCGACACGCCAAAATTTCTTTCAGCCGCTCAACGTCAGGAGGCGTCAGCAGAACGCAAACGGATCATCGCATTTGGAGACGCTCCTAAATACCTAGCTTCACGGGTTATGGATTGGGCAAAAAAGACGCCGACCGATCGACGGGTTCCCGAAGCCTTGTTTATAGTCCAACAGGCAAACGGATGGACAAAATATGGATGCGGAAGCAACGAGGATCTGCAGAATCAGCTCGCAACGATCTTGCGGAAGAACTACCCATCGAGCGAATGGACCCAGAAATTGATCGCAGACGAAGCAGAACGTGCAGGCGAAAAGTAGCCCTAATTTAGGGCTACTGACCTTTTTTCTTCTCTTCTTCGGCCTTATACTTGTCGAGTTCCCTTTTGAACTCTTTGCAGTTCTTGGCCATTTCGACGGTGTCGTTTTTGTTTTTTTCGACGCTTTCTTTTATTGATTGCTTAATTTTGTTAAGCACCATCGATTTGCCGGCTTTGACGACGAAATTATCGTCTGGGTTATTCATCTCAGCGGTCAGCATATCAACGACCTCGTCACACTCGGGCACGCCAATTTTTTCTTCGCCGACGGTCGTGTCAACGGCTTTATCGGTCAGGGTTTTGTTTGAGTTTGTATTTTCGGAACCTGTGACAGATTTTTGAACCCGATCCACCATTCCGCATCCTAAAATACAAAACAGAAGAATCGTACAAGAAAAAGCTCCGGCGAATGTTTTTTTCATCAAAAATTGCGTCTCCTAGAATTACTTAGTCGCAATAATATACGAAATTACCGTCGAATCCAAAGTTGCCGGCCTTATTGTAATGGAGCTCCACTAAATGAATAGATCACATAGAGGTTCAACGCGTCGTCCTTAAACTCGGCTCGAACATCCGTAACGTCTGCACGCAGCCTGCCGCCGGTCGCGGCAATCGGGGTATC
>JBBRUA010000014.1:0-20196 GCA_038248245.1 Pyrinomonadales bacterium
GCTGTCGTTGCACTATTATCAAGGTAAACTCTGCGGAACATAGCTTTATTCT
This sequence comes from Pyrinomonadales bacterium, assembly GCA_038248245.1. Classification (GTDB taxonomy): domain Bacteria; phylum Acidobacteriota; class Blastocatellia; order Pyrinomonadales; family Pyrinomonadaceae; genus OLB17. The sequence continues at coordinate 53 of JBBRUA010000014.1, forward strand.
ACTCGTATTACGTTGTTGCTCTAAAGTAGGCAAATAAGATAAATTGTAACCTGGCTCGGTGTGCAGGCATCAAATAACGTGAGGCCTGATTAGAGGATAGAAAATGGATTTTGCTACAAAAGAGATATTCAAGCGATATGCGAGCGTGCTCATCGGCCGTAACATATCGCCCGTGTTCTTAAATATTTTGGTCACAAGCGTTTGCGACATGCGATGCACGCACTGCTTTTTTACCGAGGAGCTTGACGACAGGCCGCGTAAAAAGTTGCAAATGAAAACTAATGAGATCGAGCGGATCTCGGAAACGCTCGGCGGCAATCTTGGCGTCCTTGTGCTTGCCGGCGGAGAGCCGTTCACGAGAAAGGACTTGCCGCAGATCGTTCGAGCATTTTACGAGAATAATAAGCTCGACTCCGTTTATCTGATGTCAAATGGACAGATCCATCCGCGTATCTTTCCGGATGTTGCTCAGATCATGGACGAATGCCCGAATCTAAACGTGAGCGTTGCCCTCGGTATCGACGGTATGAAGGATGCCCACGAAAAGATTCGCCGCAAAGAAGGAAGCTGGGATAAGGCGATCCACACGGCTCGGACATTGCAGCAAATGAAGAAAGAGCAGTATCCGAAACTCGATATTCAGACATGTACGTGTGTAATGAACTCTAACGAAGATACGATCTTCGACTGGTACGATTTTCTGAAATACGACCTCAAGCCGGATAAGGTGAACATCAACTATATTCGCCCGCCTTCGGCCGATCCGAATGAATTGAATTTTGACCATAAACGCTATGGCCAGCTTTCGCAGATGATCCTTGAAGACACGAAGAGTGCCGCTCTGAAGAATAATTATGGCGGTGACTCCGGATTTTTCAAAGCCGCGGTCGACATTTACATGCACGATCTCATCGCCAAAACGAAAGAGGAAAACAAGGCCCAGCTTAAATGCTACGCCGGCAGTGCGGGAGCGGTCATTTACGATAACGGAGCCCTTTCGTCTTGCGAGAATAAAGATGACGTTTTGAACCTTCGTGATTACGAATGGGATTTCCAGGCGGCATGGAAGACGGATCTGATGAAGCAACGCCGTATAGAAGCGGGTGCCGGGTGCTTCTGTACCCACGAATCGAACTGCTTCTATCCGTCGCTGCCGTTTAACGCGGGACACCTCGTCAAGATCAAAAAACTCGAAGGCCAGATGAAAAAGGCTTCGAAAGAAGCGGCGTTTCTGGCCGCCAGAGAAGTGGCACTGAAAGCATAGCAGAGCCTCGCCAATGTTGAACAGCACTCCCAAAATTCTCATCTTATCTTCCGATACCGGCGGCGGTCACCGTAGTGCCGCAGCCGCTATTTCGGATGGATTGGAGAAATTTTGGAAAGGTTCGTCACCTGTCGTCCGCGTCATCAAAGCCGTTGAGGAGTCTCATCACGTCACCGACAAACTCGTTAATGTTTACAACTGGGTGCTGAAAAATAAGCAGCACTGGATGAAATATCTTTATTGGGCGATAAATAAAGTTCGTCCGGAGACGCGCGAGTTTTTCATGAAGCGGTGTATCGGATACGTCCGCGATCAGTTCGAAAAATGGTGTCCGCACGTTGTCGTAAGCGTCCATCCGCTAACCCAACATATCCTCGCACGTATCCTTAAAGAACTTAAACTACAAGATCAGGTCCCGCTCGTAACCGTTGTGACTGATCCATGTTATGGGTTTTGGAAAGGCTGGGCGTGTGATGATGTATCACTTTACCTAGTGGCGAATGAAGATGCCCGCGACCAGCTTGTCGATTACGGAGTTTCACCGGATAAGATTAAGATCTCCGGTATGCCGGTCAACCCGAAATTTCGGGAAGTAGACGAAAAAGTTGCCCAGGACGCCCGGCGTGTCTATGGCCTTGATCCGGATAAGTTCACGGTTTTTGTGAACGCGGGTTGGGTCGGTGGCGGTAATATTCCGCAGATCTTTCGCGAACTCGTCCGCGGCGAACTCGACGTTCAGGCGATCTTTCTTGCCGGTAAAAATGAAGAGCTAAGGCTTGAGGCTGAGGAGATTGCTCGGTCGGCAAAATTCCCGGTCAAGGTTATCGGCTATTCGAATGAGATCGAAAAATTGATGCACTCGGCGAATGTTATGGTTTCGAAACTCGGTGGTCTCACGACGTTTGAAGCATTGGCTTGTCATTTGCCGATCATTGCCGACGCGACAACTGCTCCGATGCCGCAGGAAGCAGGAACCGTAAGTTTGCTCGAAAGACGTGGAGCGGGAATCTTGCTCCGCCGTTCGATCGACATTGTACCAACCATTCAAAATTTGCTTATTGATAACGGCGACTACTCGAGAATGAGGGCGGCTACCGCCGGGATGACGATGCCTAATTCGACAGACGAGATCATCCGGGAGATAAATGCTTTGCTTCCGCATCCTTTCACGACCGCGAGAGCGGCAGCATGACGAGTTTTTTTGCACTTCGGCGCTTGTCTCATTCACCTGATTTCATTAACCTTTCTATTTGTAAATCATCTCGTTAGATGAGACGGAGAAATATTAATTGAGTCTTTTACTTGAAGGAAAACGTGCGTTCGTCTCAGGCGGGACGCGAGGTATCGGTGCCGCGATCTGCGAGGTCTTTGCCCGCGAAGGTGCGGACGTTGCCTTTAATTACCATTCTCGCGACGATCTTGCCGAAGGCGTAAAAGCGAAAATCGAAGCCCACGGCCGCCGCGCGTTGGCGTTCAAGGTATCTGTCACCGATCGAGTGGGGATGAAGCAAATCGCCCGTGAGATCAAAGACGCGTGGGGCGGCATCAACGTTCTTGTCAATAATGCGGCCGTGAACAAGCCCGATAACTTCGCGACGACTACGGACAAATCATGGGATTGGGTCGTTGATACAAACGTCGGCAGCCTTTTCGCCGTCACAAAGCCTTTCTACAAGCAAATGATCCGCGAACGCGCCGGGTCGATATTGAATATAACGTCCGTCGGAGCCATTCGAAGCTTGCCGACATCGGTTCATTATGCGACGTCAAAGGCCGCGATGATCGGCTTTACTAAATGCCTGTCACGAGAGGCCGCTAATTTTGGCATTTCCGTCAACGCGATCGCCGCAGGCATATTTGATACCGATCTTGGCCACACGCTGCCCGAACGGCTTCTTCAAATGCACGATTTTTGGGTAGCAAAAGGCAGAGTCGGACGCCCCGAGGAATTAGCCGAATATGCCGCCTTCATGACCTCCGACAGAAATAGTTTTATGAGCGGGGAAGTCGTGATCGTGGACGGCGGAGCGATCACGTAGACTCGGCACACCTCATTTTTCCAATTTTTCCTTCGCTCGCTCGATAAATGTTTTGATCATTTTCGCGACGCTTTTCGTCATTTCGTTTGAGATGAGCGATTCGCCGGCGAGCCATGCCAGGGAGTGTAGGTCGCCGGCTTTTTTGCGGCGGAGTTCGACTGCCTGAGAAAAGTGAACGAGAGTGACGCCTTTCGCTTTTTCGATAAAATCGGCGGAGTAACGCAGAAAATTTTCCGCCTCGGTCCTCAGCGGTGACCATTCGACGCGATCTTCGCTATTTTCGGCAAGCTCGAGAGCAAATTTCTGCAACATTTGTCCGACGACCGGCACCTCGGCCTGCACTTTCCAGTGAGCTATTCCTTTCGCGTCCGTGTGGATCTGTTCCACGCCGGGCATCAACTCGGCAAAGTTTGTCATATTCAAGAAAAACTCCCGCACCTTGTCGATACTCGATATGATCTCAATTTCGCTACTATAACCCGCCTTTACTGTGAACATATTTTTATAACTTTTGAAATGTTCTAAAACACCCCATTAAATAGTATTGAATTAAAAAACGGCCGTGTGTTTGCACGAGTCATCCCGCGAAAGAACGGGTCTTCGGCAAACAGGACGATGTGGCCGCTGCCCATCGATTCGTCGATAACGTATGCCGTTCCTCTTAGCAAGCGTTCGGTGTTGCCTTCCCACACAAAGCCGGAAATGGTTAGTGGCTTCGTGGGAATCGCGTCAAAAACAAGAGCGTTTGTGCCTTCTTTAGAATATCTGAAAAAGTAGCCGCTCGCCATCAGCACCGGTAATTCGTTGCGGTCGACGCCGTAGGTCAGATAGGTCGTTCGATCGACCGTTGCCCGCATGATCGATCCGGGTAGAGCTTCGGGGACCTTATTCGCATTGGCCGATGGAGAAGCGATCGGCGGCAAACTGGGAGCGATACCTTCCGTCCGGTCGGACGTAACTACGACCGGCGGGATTTCGGAGGTTTTTTTTCCGGGTTGAGGCGTCGGGGTGACATCGGGAGCTTTTTTATCTTCTGGAATCTTACCCTTTTCTTCGTCCTCGTCACTGCCGACCAGCCGTGAGCTCGTCAATCCGCTGTCTTTCAGGGCGGCGAAAACAGAAGCTCCGCTGATCGTAACAACGGTTCCACCGCCAGCGGCAAATTCTTTTAAAGCCGCAATCCCGCCCGTTCCGAATGCACTCGCATACCTACCGGCCGAGCCATCGGGCAAGATGAGAACGTTGTAATCCCTGAGGCCGCCGCCTTTTATCGAGGCGATTGACATTGGGGTGAATTTTACTCCGTGCTTGTCGAAAGTCCACCAGATCGAACCGTACGATTCTTGGCCGACACCTTCGTCTGCGGCAACCGCGATCTTCGGCTCGCGGAGAGAAATGACTGCCTCGCCGCCGACGCTGGTGTCTCCTTCGTCAGAAAAGCCGGAGTTGACGGCGGTGATGTTGACGCCCATTTCACGTGACAATTTGGCGATCGCGTCGTGAAGCGAGTCGGGATTTCGCGAGACACGGACGACGAACGTTCCGCGTTTGTAATTGCGTCCGCCCGCATTCAGCGGTCGTGTAGCGACCGCGATGCGATAACCGCTTTGCAGCAGCCGCATTACCATCGCACTGGTCGAATCGGTCTCGTATGGGATTATGTATGAAACCGACGCCCGGCCGTTGACGCCGCCGCGTTTTGCTGCTGCGATATCTTCTTCAGTTACCATCGCTGCCGAAACGTTGCCGGATTCTTCTGTCCAATAGGCGTCGACACCGAACGCGAGCGGCAAAGACCAAGCAGTTATGTCGTAGAAACCGTAATCTTCCTTCGGCTGGCCTTTGCCGCGTAGCTGGTTTCGTCGAAACCTTGCCATATTTTCGTCGACAAATGCCTTATCCTGCGGAGTGTCTTGCTCGAGAATCGATTTCAGGAAGATCCGTTGCGGCTGATCAAAGTCGATAATGTACGAACCGGCCGGAAAGGTTTTGGATGCCGCGAGCGAGTTTTTTTCCATGTAGGTGCGTGCCGTCGGCGAACTGAACGACGACGACGCGACCTTGACCTCGATCTTCGAAAGCCTCAGCACTTCGATCAGCTCCGCGGCTTTTACGCGGTCGGAAGTCGGGTCGATGACGACGCGTTTTATTTTAGAGCCGGCATTGTCCGCCATTCCTTTGGCACGGAATGAATAGAAATCCTGTAGCTTTTCAACCCTATTTTTTGCCGCGACATCAAGAGTCGTCATCGAGGCAACGTAATGTTTGGCTATCGAAGATCGAAATGTAACTATCGAGCCATCATCGCGCGTCCAGTTCAAACCTTTTGGGCCGCCGCCGTCGGTTTCGTAGGTCATTCCCGTCGCGCCGTTAAGCGATGGGTACATGTCCCAATATCCCGGATAAAAAGCGTCGAAGACGTCGCGGACGTAATAATCCCACTTATTAGCATCGAATGCGGCGGCATTTGCGCGGCCGTATCGCTCTTCCCATTTGGTCGTAACCGGCTGCGGCAGATTCGGATTCGTCGGCAAACTGGTCGGTGGAAAGAAGTATTGTGCCGGCTGTCCGTGGTGATCGACCGCAAGCTGCGGGTTCCACTCCATGTAGGCTTTTTGCAGATTTCGCGATTCTTTTTGCGTGAAGGCGAGCGTGTCGCGGTTCAGATTAAAGCGGTAATGATTGACGCGGCCCCAAATCGACCATGGCTCGCGGTGTTCGATGGCGTTGCGATTCGGATCACCAATGGCCACCGAATTGTACCAGGTCGCAAATCGTTCGTGGCCGTCGGGATTTTGGCCGGTGACGACGAGAACGACCGTGTTCTTGAGAATGTCGAGAGTTTTCTGCTCGTTGGAGGCGGCAAGCTGATAGACAACCTGCATCATCGTTTCGAATGATGAAGACTCGTTGCCGTGGATCGTGTATGCCATCCAAGCGATCGCGGGATTATTTTGAGCGATCGCATTCGCCTCGGCGGTAGATGTTTTGCGGGGATCGGCAAGTCGTCCGACGTTCGCCCTGATCTCGTCTATCCGAGCCATGTTTTCCGGCGATGAGATCGCGACCACATGTTGCATGCGGTATTCGTTGGTCAGGCCGATGTCGTAGATCTTCACGCGGTCTGGCGCTGCGGCAGCGATTGACTCGATAACCTTTTCCATCTGAGCGTACGTCGTGTGATGATCGCCGACGTCAAAACGCAAAAGGCTCTGCGGACGGGGAACGTTCGCACGATATTCACCGCGAGTGTAGAAATCGAATTTCTCGTCTGTTTGCCCAAACGCCGCACCTGCGAGTGAAACACATACGAACAACACGACGAGAAACAGTTTAGTTTTCATTATCGGATCTCTTTTGTTTGCTAAGATTGTCTAAAGATGATGTTACGCGAAAATTATAACAAATGATTCGACAAGTCCGAACCACGCAGTATTCGCGTCTTAGTCGACGATCTTTCTCACCGATCCCAAATTATGATTCATCCGAACGAAAGAACCTGCCCTAAATGTCATTCTCGCGATCTCAAGCAATGGGGCGAACTCTCACGCGATGAACTTATCATCGCCGAACGTATGCCTGCAAATGCCAAATACACACCAAAAGAACGAAAAAAGCACCGCATCTGCACGCGGTGCTGGTTTGAACAAAGTGATCTTGAAACGCGAGCTTGACCGCGGATCTAACTACGGAGTCATCATTACGCCAAAATCAAAGAACTTTGCTCCGACTCCTGCACTGGTGTTCGAATTACCTGAGTTGACGAGCATGAACCCGTATTCGCCTTTCTTCAGATCGGTAGCCGGCGTCACCTTGAAAATGCCGTTGCCCATATCTTCTGCTTTGACCTGAACGACATACTCGTCGGACAGACCGCCTTTTGCACCAAACGCGTTCGACTTACCGATCGTAACTTCGCGGTTGTCACTTCGCTGGTTGAAGCGGACAAGCGTGAATTCTTTCGGGTCCGAAGGAACACCGCTGCTCGTGTTCAAACCGCCGCTAGTGATGTCGAGATAAAAGTAGAACGTCGGGGCAGCACTTTGCATTTGCAGATCAGCACTTCGGCCGGGCAGGTTCGTTTTTGTCTTTACCTTGCCGATGCCATAGGTCATCGACGAAGTGAAAAGACCGCCGGTTCGGTTTTGAGCTGAAACATTAGGTTTGAGCGCCGTCATCTTTTTAACGCCGTCCTTCTCCTCGAATAAATAAATGCCGTAATTGTGCTTGGCCATCGGATCGTTCGGGTCGCCGAGCGCACCAACGGATGTTGAGCCGTTGACAGTCGCTCCGCTGACGGGAGCACTAATCGATTTACCGCTTTTTGCTTCAAGCATGGCACCGACGACGTCATCGAGAACCCCTGCTTGTTTAAGCTTAATGAGAGCATCGGTGGACATATCGAATTCGGTCTTCGATGTCCTGATCTTGCCGACAATGATGGGGGCGGCGAGACCCGCTTTCGTCAGGGAGATGACTTCGTCATTGGTCATCGCATCTTGTGCGAAAGCAGAAAGGGCTCCAAAGCAAAGCATGATGCCCAATACCAGTGTGGAAATAGTTCTTTTCATATTTAATTCTCCTGAAAGTAATCAATTTTACAGACGTTTACGAGCTGATGAGTAATTATCTCGGGCACGGATGTCCAGATCGGGACGATAAACGCGGACGCGGATAGAGTACTTTTGGCCCGGCGTCTTTTCACTGCTAGGATAATACCCTAAACTGTATGTTTTGCGAAGCTCGTCAGCGATGCGAGCGAACGCAGAATTAAGATTCGTCTTCGAATTGACGCGCTGCACACGACCGCCGGTCTGAGAGGCGAGATCTTGCAGGAATTCTCGCGCTTCCTCGTAGTCACCTTCTTTCTCGCCTTTTACCAGAGGTGATTCAACAATGTAGGGTTTGTCGTCATCGTCGTACAGTATCTGAGCGTCATTTCGGCGGCTTTTCCTCACGTCGTCAAACGTGTCGTACTGGATCGGATAGATGAGCGTGTCGAGTTCGTCGATGTCGCGGATCACGTCAGTTGCCTTTTTCGTGACGCTAGTCGTGTCCACGCCGTCGGTTAAGATAACAATCGCCTTCCGGCCCGGAACGTTTCGGAAATTCTCGTTCAAGACCTTATCAAATGCCGTATATAAACTCGTACCCGAGGCGATCTTTGCTCCCTCGATCGCGTATCGAAGGGCCTTTCGGTTATCGGTCGGCATGCACAAGACGCGAACCTTCTCATCGAACGAAACGATCATCACCTTGTCGTCTTTACGGAGTTGGTTAACAAACGCGAGCGCCGCGTCCTGTATCTCGGCTAACTTAAAAACGCTCGAGTAGCTCATATCAAGCATTAATGCCACCGTGAAAGGTTCGTCCTGTGTCGAAAAATAGGCGATTTCCTGTTCGATACCGTTCTCGAAGATCTTAAATTCGCCCTGCTTCACGTCCGGCACCGGTTGGCCGCGTTTCGTCGTTACCCGAACGGGGATCGTCACCAGATCGGTCTCGACCCGAATGATATCCGAATCCGAATTGCCAACAGAGTTATTTATTTTAGATTTGGGATCGATCTCTCTAACGGGAGCATCAATGCGTTCCCCGCGAGAAATACTCTCCGAATATCCCTTCTGCCGCCCCGATTGCGGGAACACTGAAAGGCAAAGGAGTATGAATAGAAATGTTACGGAAAAAACTCGCAGCATCGGTGAAATTATTATACATAATTTCAACGTTAAAAAGGTCGCTTCTTAGGCAGCTTCTTCGGTGCGCTGGACGATCTCGAAGACGGGAGCTTTACGTTCGATCATCTCTTTTGTGACCACGATCTCTTTGACCTGCGTTTCGGATGGCAGATGGTACATGGATTCGAGAAGGACCTCTTCCATTATCATCATTAGTCCGCGGGCTCCAACCTTGCGCTTGAACGCTTCGGACGCGATCGCTCGAACAGCACCTTCAGTAAATTTAAGACTGATATTATCAAACTCGAATTTGCGCTGATACTGTTTGATCAAAGCATTTTTCGGCTCCGTCAGGATCGACATCAAAGCAGCCTCATCGAGTTCGCGAAGTGTTCCGATAACAGGCAAGCGTCCGACAAATTCGGGGATCAAACCGTAATGAATTAGATCTTCGGGCTCGAGCTTATTGATCGAATCGACCTGACGCTGGCGGTTCGTCTTGATGTCCGCCTGAAAGCCCAGCGATTTGTTGCGGAAACGCTTCTCGACAACCTTTTCGAGGCCGATGAATGCTCCGCCGCAGATAAATAGGATGTTAGTAGTGTCGAGTTGCTGGAAATCTTGCTGCGGATGCTTGCGGCCGCCGCCAGTCGGTATATTTGCGACCGTTCCTTCCAGGATCTTTAGAAGTGCCTGTTGCACACCTTCACCTGAAACATCCCGCGTTATCGACGGATTGTCATCCTTTCGGCAGATCTTATCGATCTCATCGATGTAGATAATTCCCTGCTGTGCCTTTTCAATGTCTCCGCCAGCAGATTGTAAAAGACGATTGAGAATATTTTCGACATCTTCTCCGACATAGCCGGCCTCGGTCAAACTGGTCGCATCGACAATGCAGAACGGAACGCTGATGACTCGCGCCAGCGTCTGAGCAAGCAATGTTTTGCCTGTTCCGGTCGGGCCGATCAAGAGGATATTCGATTTTTGCAACTCGATGTCGTTGCGGCGTTTGGCTAGTTCGAGGCGTTTGTAATGCTGATAAACGGCGACCGATAAACGTTTTTTTGATTCATCTTGGCCGATGACATACTCGTCAAGATGGCTTTTGATCTCATGCGGCTTCGGGATCGTCGTCCTCGCGGTGACGTTATCGGTCCGCTCATCGTCGTTTATTATTTCGTTGCAAATGTCGATGCATTCGTTACAAACATAGACGCCCGGCCCCGCGATCAGCTTGCGCACATCGTTCTGCGACTTACCGCAAAATGAACAAGTCAAAAGTTCTTCCGGGCGACGAAATTGGCTCATAAAATCAGTTGGTATCGGCAGACGGCAGTTCAGCAATTTCTTGCTATTGCCCACCGCCGTTGCTTAAGGCTTACTTCTCTCGGTGTTCGATTACCTCATCGATCAAGCCGTATTCCTTCGCCTGCTTTGGCGTGAGAATGCGGTCGCGTTCGACGTCCAGTTCCACCTGATCAAAATTCTGTCCGGTATGTTTGGCGATGATCGTCGACGTCAGCGTGCGCATTCGAATGATCTCCTCCGCCATCAGACGAACATCTGTTGCCTGTCCCGAAGCACCGCCCGACGGCTGGTGAATAAGCACGCGGCCGTTCGGCAGAGCAAATCGTTTACCGGGAGCACCCGCACAAAGCAACAACGCTCCCATCGAAGCACACTGGCCAACACAGATCGTGGTTACATCGTTCTTGATGAACTGCATGGTGTCATAAATCGCCATCCCAGCTGTGATCGAACCGCCCGGACTATTGATATATAGATTGATGTCCCGCTCCGGATCTTCAGCTTCAAGAAACAGAAGCTGGGCGACGAGCAAATTCGCCACCTGATCGTCGATCGGGGTACCGATGAAGATAATGCTGTCCTTAAGAAGCCTCGAATAAATATCAAACGCTCGCTCACCCCGCGACGTCTGCTCAACAACCATTGGTACTAACATATATTTTCCCTAAAAACCTTCTATCTTTCTTCAGACATTACTTTAGCAAACATCCTATAAGTCGTTGAAAGCATGGCTGTTGCCGTTTTTCGCTTCAGATTCTACAACTTTTTCCAAAAAAATCAAGCCCGAATGTTTTGATCGCCAGTTCTAATTTGCAATTCGAAACAGCGACCGAAGGCTTAAGCTTCCTTCGCCGCCTTTTTCGCCGGTTCCTTTTTTTTCGCAGTCTTCTTCGGCTTTTCGGCTTCGACCGTTTCAGGTTCCGCAACACTTTCGTCCACCCATTCTCCTTCGGTCACCTTGGCTTTCGCGATCAAGGCTTCGATCGATTTGCGAGTCTTCAGATTGTTGCGAATGTTATCAACTCCGCCGCCTTGCTTCTCAAGAGATTCACGTATCTCATCCGCCGATGACCGGTAATATTCCGCCATTTTCGTGATCTCTTCGTCAACTTCCGTCTCGGCGACATCGACCTTTTCGATCTCGGCCACCTTATCAAGCAGCATCGCACCACGCACATCGCGTTCAGCTTGAGTCTGCATGTTCATGTACGCCATTTGTACGAATTGAGGATCGATCTTGTTCAGATCGACGCCTCGCTGTTGCATGTCCTGAGCAAAATTGTTCAGCAAATTCCGCGCCTGATTCTCGATCAGCGTTCCCGGAACCTCGAAAGCATTGTCCTCGATCAGTTTGGCAACCGCATCGTTCCGAACGCGTGCGTCTGCATCCGCTTTCGCATGAGTTTCGACGTCCGCACGAAGTTTTTTCCGAAGATCAGCCAACGACTTATATCCTTCATCAAGGCTTTTCGCCCACTCGTCATTGAGGTCGGGCGTTTCCATCGTTCCAACTGATTTGATCTTTGCCTTGTAATTTACAGTCTTTCCCGCCAAAGCTTCAGATGTGAAGTCTGCGGCATACGAAACAGTGAATTCTTTTTCGTCGTCTTCTTTTACGCCGACGAGGTTGTCGGTGAACGATTTTTCGATATGCTCGCCGCCGAGTACGATCTCAATGTCGTTGGCGGTGATCGGTTCGCCGTTCTCATCGCCTTCAAAAACGCCTTCTAGATCAGCGATCACAGTGTCACCGACCTTCGATTTGCGGCCCTCGACCGGAATCAACGCCGCCTCTTTTTGGATGCGTTCGGAGATAAGGCCATCAATCTCACTGTCCTCGACAGGCTTCACCCGTCTCGTTACCTCAATTCCCTTATATTTCGGCGTTGGGATCTCAGGCATCACTTCCACGTGGATGTGGAGGCTCAAAGGCTCGGTGCCGTTAACCTTAATAGTTTCGTGATTTTCTAGATGAAGTTGCGGTTCGGCGAGAGGATGAAGATCGTGTTCTTCGATTGCAGCCTGAACTTGTGCAGGAATGACGTCCTGCAACACTTCGCTCTTGATCTCTTCCTTGAAACGCATCCGGACGACATCGACCGGAGCAAATCCTTTACGAAATCCAGGCACGTTCGCACGCTTCGCATATCGTTGACTGACCTTGCCATAGGCGGTTTTCAGAGCCTCAGCATCGATCTGTAAATGTATTTCTCGTTGAGTAGGGGAAATTTCTTTTAATTCACTTTTCATGTACCAAAAAAGAATATCGAAGCGGGAAACAAATGTCGAATGACCGTTCTTCCCTAAGCCACCGGTCTTTGGCGAAGCGAAAATTGTCCCACAAAAAAGGTCACCAGTTCTTGTCGCTAAAAACAAAGAACCAATGACCAATGAATATAGAAATTGGTGCCGAGGGCGAGACTCGAACTCGCATGTCTTTCGACGCTAGTTCCTAAGACTAGTGCGTATACCATTTCGCCACCTCGGCATTTGCGAATGCAGCTGCGAGCAGATGCATTCTAAGGCAACCTAGAATCTACCGAAAACGGCCGAGATTGTCTAGCGGACTACTTCTTCAAATATTTTCGTTCGTATTCGTCCCACGACATATCGACATCGACGCCGCTGCCGATACCGTTAGCCGGGCCTCCGCCTAGGAACTTATTTTCAGCCTTGCGAAACATCTTGTAAGCTCCGTACCCAACTCCGCCGATGATGCCGAAAAACAGTGCGTACCAAACGATCGACCAAACAAAACCGAGTATCCACAGAACGACCCAGACACCGAGGATCAGGCCGAGTGCGGCGACGATAATTTTAATGATGTTTTTCATAGAAGTTACCTCATACTGTTAAATTATATACGAATTAGCAACCCCGATGTTCGCACGATTTTTGAGGCTATCGTATAATTCACGCTTGGACGGACAAATACCATTTTGAGCAAGCCAAACATTACAAATCAGCAACTCGCAGAACAATTAAATGCCGTCATAACCGGCGACGGTTCCGGCGTCGTCACGGACGTTACCCACGATTCACGTCAGGCTAGCGGCGGCACACTTTTCGTTGCAATCAAAGGTGCGACCGTTGACGGCCATCGGTTCGTCGAAGATGTAATGCGCCGCGGTGCCGCAGGGATTATTTCCGAGTTTGAACCGCCAACCGACTTTTCTGGTGCCTGGTTAAAAGTAGAAGACGCCCGCGAGGCCCTCGCACACGCCGCGGGCGTCATAAACGGCGATCCGTCACACGATCTGGATCTCGTCGGAATAACCGGTACGAACGGCAAAACGACGACAACCTATCTCTCTTTCGCACTGTCCGAAGCGGCGAAAAAAAAAGGTGCGATGTTGACCACGGTCGAGTATCGCATCGGCGAGAAAAGCGAAGAAGCTGTCCGAACCACACCCGAGGCGTCGGACACCAATCGTTTCCTGCGTGAGGCTCTCGATGCAGGATGCACGTCGGCGGTCATGGAAGCATCTTCCCAGGCGATCGACCTTCACCGGTGCGACTGGTTGCGTTTTAAGGTTGCGGTTTTTACAAACCTGACTCGCGATCATCTGGACTACCATCTCACGATGGAAAATTATTTCGATGCCAAAAAGAAGCTCTTTGACGGGCGTCTCGGCGAGAAGCCGGGTTCGTCGGTAATAAATATTGACGACGAATGGGGGGCAAAGCTTGCCGACGAACTTCGCTCCGCAGGCGATCGGGTCGTTACGTTCTCACAAAGTGTTGATCTCGACGCCAAGTCTAGATCGCTCGCTCATGCAAGCGGGCTTTCCGCAGACCTCCATGCATCAAACATCAATGTTTCACTCATTCGCGGCACGTCGTTCGATTTGAAAACTCCGATAGGCGACATCCATGTAACCTCGCCTTTGGTTGGAAAGCCGCACGTCTACAACATGCTCGCGGCGACTGCAACTGCAATCGAACTCGGTCAGGATCTCGACTCGATCTCCGTAGGTCTTTCGACCTGTGTTGGAGCTCCCGGACGGTTTGAACGCGTTGAGCACGAGGGTGATTTTGCAGTCGTTGTCGATTATGCCCATACGGATGACGCATTGCTAAATACTCTGCAAACTGCCAAACAATTGACTGAGGGACGCGTCATAACAGTTTTCGGTTGTGGTGGAGACCGAGACCGTAGCAAACGTCGTCCGATGGGTTTAGTCGCCGGAGAGTACAGCGATATTGTAATCATCACATCAGATAATCCGCGTAACGAAGATCCTTTAAAAATAATTGAAGAGATCGAAGCAGGAGTAAAAGAAAGAGCGGCTGTTTTTGAGATCATCCCCGACCGCCGCGAAGCGATCCTTCGTGCCGTGGCGTTAGCCAGAAGCAATGATGTGGTGATAATCGCCGGTAAAGGGCACGAGAACTATCAGATCGTGAATGGTGAAAAATATCACTTCGACGACCGCGAGGTCGCGATCGAGGCATTGGCAAGATTAAGTGAGGATAACTAGGGTTGTTCGGCGGCTTTGACCAAGTTAACTAAGACCTTTCGCTGTGCCGCCGAAAGGTGGTCGAAACGCACCCCAAAGCCTATCTCGAATACGTGGTTGGCTACCTTCCCGCTAAACTGAACCTTCATACCGTCGGCTAGTGGCACGAAGATTCGAATTAGGAATCCGTCGTCAACTTCACCGGAACTCAGCACAAAACAGCCGTCAAAGCTAACATCGCTCAACGTGCCGGACAGGCGTACCGAGTTGACTTCCCACTCGATATCGACGCTGATCGGGTATCTATTTGTTTCGCGGCGTTCCGTGCCGCTTCGTCTGTCTTCTCCTAACATCTCAGTCTAATTATCGTTTTCCCGCGATTTATTCCCTATCTTAGTTAAGTAGTAATAGACCGGCAATCCCAATAAAATAAGCAACGAACCCGCAAATGATGACGTTTTTGCAAACGATTTGAGCCCGCCCGCGACCTCTCCGTCTCCGATCAGCCTTATTCCCTCAGTGATCTGCGGCATGTCGTTTGAGAAGGTGATGTACAGCAACCATCCGGTGACAAGCAAGAAAATAACCGGAACAACAGGATAGCCGAAGGCCTTGTAAGGACGTTCCATGTCCGGGTATCTTGCTCTAAATACGAAGATCGAAGAAGTTACAAGGGCGTAAAATATCCAGGACCCAAACACGACATAGTCGGTCAACGTGTCGAACGAACCCGACAGCGCCAAGATCATTGCGAGGACCATTTGCACCAGAAGAGCTTTGATCGGCACACCTGTGATACTTAGAGTACCCAGCGGCTTAAACATCAAACCATCGTGAGCCATCGCGTATGGAACACGCGAACCCGAAAGGATCGATGTGTGTAAGGTCCCGAGGGATGAGAGCATCAGACCGATCGTAAACAAAGCAACCGCCACACCTGCCCCAACCGAAGCGGCACCGCCAAAGAACATACTGACCATCACCTTCGCCACCGAGGAAGTTTTCGATACATCCGCTATTGTGGTCGGATCAAGAACGTAAAAATATCCAACGTGAACAAAAACGTAAAGAATAATCACAGCGATCGTACTGCCGATGATCGCGAGCGGAATATTTCGGCCCGGGTTTTTAACTTCGCCGGCAACAAACGTGAGATTATTCCAGCCGTCGTATCCCCACAATGCCCCGAGCATCGCTGCACCAAATCCTCCGATAAACGTATAGCTCGGCGAACCGACCTTGACCGAATCCGCGACTCCTTCGCATGCCCCGCCGACATTCGCCATCGAAAAATGTGCAAAATCACCGGTTACCCAGACAAAGGCACCGACGCCAACGAACAAGATCAACGCGATTTTGACTCCGGTCAGAACCGTGGCGATCTGCCCGCTGACGCTGACTGACGCACAGTTGAGCGTGGTGAATATCAATATCACCATCAGAGCAACGATCTGAAGCGTTGTAAATTCAAAAGGCGTACTGCCTAAGTTAAAGCTGAAAAGGGTTTGTTCAAGTTTTTTATCTAGAAAATCATTTAACCCGATCGCAAAAGCCATTCCGGCTGCAGCCTGCGAACCCGGCTTGGCGATGAACATTTGCATCCAGCCGAAAAGAAAACT
The DNA here is from genome assembly GCA_038248245.1 of Pyrinomonadales bacterium. Taxonomy (GTDB): domain Bacteria; phylum Acidobacteriota; class Blastocatellia; order Pyrinomonadales; family Pyrinomonadaceae; genus OLB17. The sequence continues at coordinate 16,424 of JBBRUA010000014.1, forward strand.
CGATACACGTCCGTATGCGTCACGAAGAAATACATACTCGCCGCCGGCCTGCGGCTTCATGGCGGTTAATTCAGCGTAGGTCAAAGCTCCGGCGAGCGATAATAAGCCGGCTGCGATCCAGGCGATTATTACCCAGTTCGGGGTGCCGACGTTACATGTCATGACACGGGCCTTCAGAAACACGCCCGTGCCGATGACATTTCCGATAATTATCGAAACCGCCGCGACCAGACCGAGACCGCGTACCAACGAATAACCTACGTTCGACTCATTCGACTCAGATGCCATATTTATTTTAAGCGGATTGCCCAAAGACTTTGCAACATCTTACGCGAAAACCATCCGTCAATAAAGCAAAAAGTAAAATTTCATGATTTGCGCGGGTCTAAGGCATGAACTATCCCCGATGTTATAGTGTTAAGTTAATAAATTGATCACCAAATCGTGCAAGAAATCTCGATCACTGCAAACGAACTCATTGACCGGATATTGGCCCCCGATTTCGCCGGCCGCGTGACCATTCTCGACAGTTGCGGCATTGGACATCTTGGTTCGCACCTATTGATAGTGGGCATCGACCCGGTTGAAACGATAGAGCTCTCGCCAAACGACACTGCCGAAACTTTACAAATATTAGACAAAAATCTATCAGGCGATCTCGCCGCGATATTCACTATTTCTTACAATTTTGGGCGGAAATTACTTTGTAAACGAGATTCTCCAAACCAGTCAGGCCACTCCGACGAACCGGATGTATTTATCACTAAGTTCGACGTATTAGTCGTTCATGATTACGATACCGGAAAAACTTTTCTTTCTGGTAACCAAGACAAATTTAACGTGACCACTCAAGCTCTCAAACCTGACATTTTGAATTTTAAATTTGAGATTTCAAATCCAACGTCGAGAGTAACCCCAAATTTCACCAAGTCCGAATATGTTGCTGCCATTGAATTCATCAAGGAACGTATCCGTTCGGGCGACACATACCAAACAAATCTGACGCAACAACTCACGGCAATGCTTGCCCAAGAGCTAAACCCGGAGGTCATCTTCAAAAGACTTCGGCCGAACCATCCCGCCCCGTTCGCCGCCCTCATACCACGGCGCGATTCAACCGTTGTTTCAGCGTCGCCCGAAAGGTTTTTCAAGGTTGAGGCATCAATCAAAGGCGAAAAAACGACTGCTAGGGATCGTGCCGAAGGCCGCACTATCACGACCTCGCCCATTAAAGGCACTCGGCCCCGCGGCGACACGGCCGAAAAAGACGAACAACTGCGACAAGACCTCCTGACTAGTCCAAAAGATCGTGCCGAGAACACGATGATCGTCGATCTGCTCCGCAACGATCTTGGTCGAATTTGCGAGTATGGCAGCGTTAAGGTCGAGAAACTTTGCGAAATCGAGGAACACCCGACACTTTATCACCTTGTCTCGACAGTCAGCGGAGCACTTCGAAAGGAAATAAAACCGTCCGATATCCTCAGAGCATTGTTTCCGTGCGGGTCGATCACAGGAGCTCCGAAGATAAGCACGATGACGATCATCGACGAGCTCGAAAACGCCGATCGTGGCCTTTCGATGGGTGCGATCGGCTATTACCTTCCAGAAAATAAATTTGGCCTGCCGACAACACTCGAACTCAGCGTCGCCATCCGAACCATGGTTATACGCGGAAAAACTGCCACGTTTAATGTTGGCGGCGGAATCGTCATCGACAGCGACCCAAAAGGCGAGTACGACGAATCACTAACAAAAGCGAAGGCGTTGATGGATGCGATCGGCGGAAAGCTTTCGTTTTAAGTTTCGGGAACAATTTCCAAACATCGGTGTCTAATTCTTCAGATCTAATTCACAGGAGAATCACCATGAACCAGCCAACTATCAATGTCACCCCGTTGATCGACGTCCTTCTCGTTTTACTCATTATCTTTATGGTTGTGACGCCGCTAAAACCTAGCGGTTTCAAGACGCGCGTTCCGGCAGAGTTAAAATCCATTGACACAATAGATCCACATCCCGACACTCTTGTCGCAACGGTCGAAATGGACGGATCGCTCAGATTAAATAAGGAAACAGGACTTGGAAACACTACTGACACGGCCAAACTGATCGAACGCCTTCGTGACGTGTTCGCAGCGAGGGTCGCAAACGATGCAACTTCCGGAACCTTCGCCGACGATCCGGAGCGGCCGATCAACGATCGGATCGAACGCACCGTTTTCATAAAAGCTCCAAAAAACGCCGGCTACGGGGAAGTCGCGAAAGTTGTCGATGCGGTGAAATCAGCCGGAGCCTATCCGATCAGTTTACAGATCGATGATCTGCAATAGCTTGGAATCCCGTTGAAACCTCGACGTGATATAATTTTTAACTACCGGGAGCGTGGCGTTTCCGGTTCTTGGCCGTTACCTCTCCGCAATAATTTTCCGTTTGATGGCGAATTACTACGACGTTCTAAAAGTTTCACCAAAGGCATCCGGATCCGAGATCAAGTCGGCCTATCGTCGCTTGGCGCGCAAACTCCATCCGGACCGAAATAATGGCTCCGAGGAAACCGCCCTCAAATTCGCCGCGATCGCCGAGGCGTACGAGGTACTTGGAAATGCTAAGGAGCGCGTTCGCTATGATCAACGCGTCCTCGACGTCCAATTCAGTGGGAATGATGATTCTGTTTTCACCTCGACCAATCGACACGCCCAGCGCTGGCGGCAAATGGTCTACGAGAAACGTTACAACGACATTATTGACCGGATGATCGCCGAAGAAAGACTCGACGCAATGGCATTTCAGCGTGTCGTTTACCCTTTGGTAGGGCTTTTTGTTACAGCGGTTCTATGTACGGCACTCAAACCGAAGATTTTTATCTCGACTGGCGTTATCGGAAAGATAGCGATCGTTTCTCTATTTATTGCCGGTCTCATACACGTTGCCGGACGTCTCCGCGACGGGTTTATCCGGTATACGGAGTATGGCGATGACATTCACGAATCGATCCTCGACGATAACGAGCGCAAGGCAAAACCGTACTCACGCGTCACAACTGCGGTAGCTCTGATAGGCGGATTTATTGCCTGCCTAGGCGTCGGATATCTGATCGGTACGCAGTTCGACTCGCTGGCGCGCATTATGCCGCAAATGTTTTCGAAGGACTTTGAACCGGAGTTCTTTCTTTACCCGCCGATAGTCACGCTTTTCGTCGACATGATGCATTCACTCGCGACGCGATTTGAGAAGTAGATACGGACTTTATCCGGTTGACAAATGCACTTTCAGTCTATAGAATTTGGAGTTTGTCTTAACTGACTGGGAAAAACGATGGCAAATCATAAATCAGCATTAAAACGAGTTCGACAGAACGAAAAACGTAAAGATATCAACCGCAGCAATCGCAGCAAGCTTCGAACATCTATCAAGAAGCTCCGCGCCGCAGTTGTCGGGCAGGATAAGACCGTTAGCAGTGAGCTTTTGCTTTCATCCGTCTCGCTTATCGACAAAGCCGTGAATAAAGGCATCATTCACCGAAACACCGCCGCCCGTCACAAATCGCGTTTGACGAAACACGTCAACGCCATTGCATAACACGACGATTTCACGCGGACGATCTCGCTATCTACTTCAGGAAGCAAGCCATACACTGGTTTGCTTCCTTTTTTGTTACAATTTCGGGATAGATGACGACACGAATATTTCTACGACCGTGAAACTAACTTTAATCCGTTTTCCTTAAACACCTAGGCATGCTCCACTCCGTCGATATGAAAAGGCTTGAC
>JBBRUA010000015.1:0-20010 GCA_038248245.1 Pyrinomonadales bacterium
AATTTAGGGTTACGCAAATAGCACCAAAGTATCGTCGCGAGGCCCAGTTCGTGAGCATACGCAAATGCCTCGGCAACCTCGGTGATCTGCCGCGTCGATTGATCCGAACCGAAATAAATCGTTGCGCCGATCGCGACCGCACCCATATTGCTCGCCTGCTCGACCGTGCCAAACATTACCTGATCGAATTGATTCGGATAGGTCAAAAGTTCGTTGTGATTGATCTTTACGATGAATGGGATCTTGTGAGCGTATTTGCGGGAGACCGAGCCGAGTACACCAAAAGTCGATGCAACCGCGTTGCAACCGCCTTCGATCGCGAGTTTGACGATGTTCTCGGGATCGAAATACATCGGATTCGGAGCAAAACTAGCTCCCGCCGAATGTTCGATGCCCTGATCGACCGGCAAGATCGACAGATATCCAGTGCCGCCCAGACGGCCGTTGTCAGTCAACGTCTGCAACGAACGCAGGACGCGTGGGTTTCGGTCCGAATTTGACCAAATCCGATCAACAAAATCCGCTCCTGGGACGTGAATATTTTCCTTTGGAATGGTGGTAGAAACGTGATCCAAAAGCATCGCGGCATCGCCGCCCAAAATTTCCTGTATCTTGCTGTAATCAACCGACATTTAAGATCTCCCTAATTGGTTAAAATGAATTCTGAATTCGAAAATTATAACACACACCAATTTTAAGGCTCTCGCCGGCAGATTTTTATTGCGTATTAGATCAAGGTTTTGTACACTCAAGTGTCGTCGAAATCCAGATGTTTCCCACAAAACTAAACCTGATCATTCGCTCGCGAGGTGTGCCGACGGTATCTTTTTTCACCGTATTACTTGCCGTGACCGTTTTTGCGTCTTTGTCGAACGCGCAGATGGCTACTCAGTGGCGTCTCGTCACGCCGGCCGAGCTTGAAATGAAAACACCAAAGGTCGAGCCAGATGCTGATGCTGAAGCGATATTTTGGGAAATTCGGATCGACGACAAAAAGTCCGATAAACTTTCTTACGACCACTACGTTCGTGTAAAGATTTTTACGGAACGTGGGCGCGAGCGGTTTGCCAAAATGGACATTCCTTATATTAAAGGCAAAAAGGTCGAGGGTGTCGCTGCGAGGGTTGTTCGACCGGATGGTTCAAGTGTCGAGCTCAAACCAACTGACATTTTCGAACGCGAGATAGCCAAAGTCGGCAAAGCCAAGATCCTCGCAAAGTCGTTTGCAGTTCCGGGGATCGAGCCCGGCGTGATCGTCGAATACCAGTACAAAGAGATCATCAAAGGCGATTCGGCGGCGGGCGAACGACTATATTTCCAACGCGATATACCGATGCAGAGGGTCACATACTTCATTCGACCGGTAAAAAACGCCACGCTCGGCTTTAACTATTTTAATATGCCGGAAACGCGTTTTACCGAAGATCGTGAGGGTTTCTCCGTCGCCACGCTGACCGGCGTTCCAGCATTAAAGGAGGAACCGTACATGCCTCCCGACGATGAGGTAAAAAAATGGGTTTTCTTGTCGTACAGAACGTTCGGATCCTTTTTTACTTGGAGTTTCATGAGCATGAATTGGTCAAGGATTCTCTCGACACTCTCTAAACCGAATAAGGAAGTTAAACTGAAGGCGGCCGAATTGACCGCCGGAGCAACAACCGACGAGGAAAAACTGCGCAGAATCTATGATTTTACTCAGAAGCGGATCAGAAATATTGATTTCGATACGACTCTCACGGAGGAGCAACGGGAAAAGGTAGACGTTAAGGACGCGGACGATGTGCTAAAGCGCGGCATCGGAAACTCCATATACATCAACCTCTTATTTGCATCCCTTGCAAAGGCAGCCGGTCTTGATGTTAATTTGCTCTTTTCGGGTGATCGAAGTGAGAATTTCTTTTCCCCCGAGAAATATCCATTCCAGCGTTTTATCCATCCTGCCGGGGTCGCGATCAAAATAGGCACGACTTGGAAGTACTTGAATCCGGGTATCCCTTATTTGCCGTTTGGTCGTATTCTTTGGACTGAGGAAGGCGTCTCGGCCATGGTGATCGGCAATGGTGGTTTTGTCTGGAACAAGGCACCTGTCTCCAAATTTGAAGATTCCAGGGCGAAGCGGACCGGAAGGTTCGTTCTTTCCGAGGAAGGGACGCTCGAGGGCACGGTCAAGGTAGAGTACGACGGTCATCAGGGCATTGCTCGTCGGCGAGACGATTACTTTAACTCTCCCTCAAAACGTGAAGAAAATTTTAGAGAAGAATTAAAACGCCGGATCGGAACAGCTGAGATAAGTAGTTTGTCAATCGAGAATTTCGACGAAAATTCGAAGCCTTTGACCTATCAATACAAAATCAGCATTAAGAATTACGGTCAAAAAACTGGCAAACGGATATTCGTGCAGCCCGGATTTTTTGAGTACGGTTCGCCCGCCGTTTTCTCTTCGGCCACTCGAAACTACGGTGTCTACTTCCCATTTCCCTGGAGCGAAAGTGATGACATCGAGATAAAATTACCTAAGGACTTTCTGCTCGACAACGTTCAAGCACCCGGAGACGTTTCCGACCCGTCGAAGATCGGAAGCCTGAAAGTACAGCTGTACATCGATAAAACGAATAACATTCTGATATATAAGCGTGCGTTTCATTTTGGCGGCGACGGGAACATATTATTTCCGGTCGACACCTACACGCCGATCAAGGCTCTATTTGATGCATTTCAGAAGAGTGATTCCCACACCCTTTCATTGAAGAGGAGTGAATAGGCCCCGGATTTGTCTTGATTCGTAATTTTACATGAATTTGCCTAATGCATAAATTTATGGATTTTCTTGATTTTCTTTAAGATGTTTAGGTACACTAAGCACAAAGAAAATTTTGTTTGGAATAGGCTTCTCAAAAGTTTTTCTACGTATTAAAGTCTGAAATTTAAACTTTTTATGTTCGAGGTATCAATGAACTTGTTTCGCAATCGTTTCTTCGCCCTTGCATTCGGCTTTCTTTGCTGTTTATTTGGGTTGTCTTTATCTTTATCGGCCCAATCCAAGGACTGGCGGCCGGTTACTCCGGCGGAGCTTTCGAGCAAAACGCCGGTGGTCGAACCGGATGCCGATGCCGAGGCGATCTTTTGGGAAGTTCGGGTTGACGACAGTTCGTTAGAGGAACTTGCTCTGCAGCATTATGTACGGGTCAAAATCTTTACTGAGCGTGGCCGCGAGCAATATGCGAAACACGATGTTGTTTTCACCAAAGGCACGAGAGTCAAGGATATCGACGCCCGCGTGACCAAGCCAGATGGCACAGTCGTGCTGCTGAGGAAAGAGGATGTCTTTGATCGCGAGATCGCAAAAGCCAGCGGGATCAAGGTAAAGGCAAAGTCATTCGCTCTCCCGGGACTCGAGATCGGGTCGATCGTTGAATATAAATACCGCGAAGTGATCGAGAATGTCAGTGCCAACATGCGGCTGCAGTTTCAACGCGACGTTCCGATGCAGAGCGTCACTTACTGGATCAAACCCTTTTCCGGAACGCGGGAAATGAGATTCGAGAGGTTCAACGTCGGTGACACCGGGTTCGAAAAAGATAAGAATGGCTTTTATAAAGCCTCGATGACCAACGTTCCTGCGTTTCGGGAAGAACCGAGCATGCTGCCGGAGGACGAAGTAAAGAAATGGATATACATATATTACACCGCCCCCGGAATTAAAGACCCTCAGGATTTTTGGTTACGGCTTAGTAAAGCCGGCTACGAGGCATCGAAAGGCTATTACAAAGTAAACGATGAGGTTAAAACAGTGACTGCTCAAGTCATCGCTGGTGCTACGACCGACGAAGAGAAACTCCATAAGATTTATGATTATTGTAAGACTGAGATCAAGAATCTCAGTTATTCCGAGAAAGTAACTGACGACGAGTGGAAAAAAGTGCGGGAGGCGAGATCCGGAGCTGCGACTCTTAAGCTGAAGATGGGTTCCGCAACGGACGTCGATTTTCTTTTTGGTTCCATGGCTAAGGCTGCCGGTTTTGATGCCCGCCTTGCCTATTCCGGTGATCGGAGTGAGCTCTTTTTTAATCCCCGGATCACTAATGCCGACCTGATGCTTAATTCTTCAAGCGTAGCTGTGAAGGTTGAAAATGATTGGCGATTTTTTAGTCCCGCCAGCCGCTACACGCCTTTCGGTATGCTGGGGTGGGTCGAGGAGGCGCAAACTGCGCTAATAAGTGATCCGAAGGAACTGATTTGGAAAACAACGCCTCTTTCGTCATCAGATAAATCGATGGAGAAACGCTCCGGCAAATTTAAACTTCTCGAAGACGGCACATTGGAAGGCGAGGCGAGAATCGAATTTACCGGTAATCGGGCAGCCTTTTATAAAAACTACAATCGCGGCGATTCGAATGAGGAACGCGAAAAAAATCTCAGAGAGATGGTCAAGTCAAACATTCTCGGGTCTGCGGAAATTGAAAACATCAGTATTGAGAACATCTCCGACCCGGAAAAGCCATTCGTTTATGCATTTAAGGTACGCGTCCCGGGATACGCGTCCCGCACCGGAAAACGCTTATTCCTGCAACCGAACGTTTTTGAACGCAACGCCAAGCCGAGGTTTACGGCAACGGCGAGAAAATACGATGTCTACATTCAATATCCATACTCAGAGCAGGACGACCTGAGCATCGAACTACCACCCGGATTCGCCCTCGAGAATGCAGATGCCCCGGCTTCTATCAAAGATTCTCAGGGTATCGGTTCCCATGAGACTCAAATTGCGGTTTCGAGCGACAAAAAAACGTTGATCTACAGCCGAAAATTCTCCTTTGCGAACGGCGGATTTATTCGATTTCCGGCCGCGAGCTATCCAGCGGTAAAACAATTGTTCGAGGCATTCAATAAAGCAGATGTTCATCAGTTGACCTTGCGGCAGGCGGGGCAATAGACAAGTAAGTTTCGATCGTGTTGACGAGTTCACGGGTTTTAATATGTTTTACAAAAAATCTCTCATATATTTGGCGTTTTTGGTTTGTATCTTTGCGGCGATCGATGTGCGGGCGGACGAGCCGCCGCCGCATTGGCTCGCAAATGCGGCAAAGATAACCACTCCCTCTTACGATCCCAAAACGGTTAATGCAGTTGTTCTTTATAAAGAAGAATCGGTGACCGTCGCCACCGACGGAACGGTGACGCGCGTTGCGAGGCACGCGGTTCGGGTGCTTGTCCGGGAAGGCAGACGTGAGGCTGTTGCCCGTGTCATCTACACGACGGGTTCGGAAAAGGTTCGGGACATCACCGCCTGGTTGATCCGTCGGGCCGGTGCCACCAAATACTACGGGAAAAAGGAAACTGTCGATATTGCCCTGACCAACAACGATCTGTATAACGAAGCTCGAGCAAAGATAATCAGCGGAACCGACGATGCCGAGGAAGGAGATGTTTTTGGCTATGAAACGGTAACTGAGGAACGGACCGTGTTCAGCCAGTTTCAATATCAGTTTCAGGATGAATTGCCGACGATCTCATCAAAATTCAGCTTGACCGTTCCAGCCGGCTGGAAGGCAACAAGCGTCACTCTCAATAAAGACAATATAGAGCCAACGATCGCGGGTTCGGCATATACTTGGGAGCTGCGCGATCTTTCCCCGATCGCTATCGAAGTGGGAAGCCCGAGTCAATCGAGTCTCGCTCCCAGATTGGCTGTGAGCTTCTATCCGGCGGTTGCGACCGCAACTCAGATCAGAACTTTCACAAACTGGTCAGATGTCGCCCGCTGGATGGCGGAGATCGAAGATCCGCAGATGAACGTCGATGACGCCCTCGCCGGTAAAGCTCAGGAGTTGACTGCGAACGCCAAAACGGAGTTTGAAAAGATCCAAGCGATCTCGCGGTATGTGCAGCAGATACAATATATTTCCATCCAAGTGGGAACGGGCAAGGGCGGAGGATATAAGCCAAACCTCGCGACCGAGATATTCGCAAAATCCTACGGAGATTGCAAAGACAAGGCAAATCTAATGAGGGCGATGCTTAGCGTGCTCAAGATAAAGGCTTATATGGTGAGTATCACCGCCGACGATCCGGATTACGTACGAGCCGAGTGGGCTTCGCCACACCAATTTAATCACTGCATAATCGCCGTCCGGATCAGCGACGAAACAACGGCTCCATCCGTCGTAAATCATCGAATTCTCGGACGCCTCTTGATCTTTGACGCGACCGATCCGTACACTCCTCTCGGAGACCTGCCGGAAGCTCAACAGGGCAGTCTCGCTCTGATCGATGACAAAGAAAACGGTGCCTTGATCAGAATGCCTGTGATCCCGGCTGAGATGAATCGTCTCGACCGTAATATCAATATATCGCTCGACATTAATGGAGCTATTGCCGGTACGATCAATGAAAAAACGACCGGACAGTCAGCCGTTGGTGAGCGTTCGCGTTTTCGTGGACTTTCAATTGCCGACTACAACCGAATGATCGAGGGCTGGGTGTCCCGCGGAGCGACCGGTTCGAAGGTGACAAAGGTGACTCCGAAAGATAGTCACCAGGATGGAAAATTCGACTTAGATGTAGATTTTTCGGCTGCATCGTATGCACAGATCATGCAGGGCCGCCTGATGGTCTTCAAACCAGCGGTCATCGGCCGTCTCGATCGGCTCTTGTTCACGGAAGGGAAGCGAAATCACCCTTATCTTGTCGATGCGACCAGCTATTCAGAGAACGTAAAGATCAAGCTGCCAGTTGGATTCGTCGTCGATGAAATGCCGGAAGCAACGCAGGTTCAGACCGAGTTCGGCAAGTACTCGGCCAAATACGAGGTTAGCGGCGAATACCTGTTATTTACGAGGTCCCTCGATCTCACTCGAACCCAGATCCCGGCCGATAAGTACGAATCAGTCAAAAAATTCTTTGGCCAGGTTCGCTCGGCGGAACAGTCACCGGTCGTGTTGATGAAAAAGTAAGTGTTCGTCAATGCTTATAGTTTCAGCATACGAATTAGTGCTTCTTCATCCGGTTCAGATACACTTTTGAGTTTGCTTACGCGGCGAGCCCTTGTTTTTTGGAACTCTCCCAGCGTTTTTCCGGTCGAGTAAAAGGCTATTACTTTCGGATGGATGTATGACGAGCGGCAGACGGTCGGGGTGTTGCCCAGTTGCTCGGCAACATTCTTAATTGCCTTCACCAGATTTGATTTAAGAGACCTTTCATCCTCGGCCGGGCCGATGCGTGCGAGTTCGGTGGCTGCGAGAAGCGTTCCGGCCCAAGTCCGAAAGTCTTTGGCGGAAAACTCGACATCGGTCGCCGCTTTGATATACGCGTTTATCTCCGACGGTTTGACCGGACGAATCTTGCCGTCTTCATCTATGTAGTTAAAGAGTTTTCGAGCCTTCCCGATCTCCTTCAGCTTAGTCATTACGGAAGCCAATGCAGTATCGACGAGTATCTTTCGATGCTGGATATGGCTCTTGCCGACAAATTCAAATATAAGCTGCCCTTTTGATTTGATCGTCAAGTGACGATTCTGTAAGGTCGTGATGCCAAAGGTCTTATATTTCGTGACGCTTTTTTCACTGCCGACCCTTATGTAGAGTGAATTAATAAGCCGCATCATTACCGCTAAAACTTTCTCGCGGGGAAAGCCTTCAAGTTCAAGGTGCGCGTTTGTGATTTCACGCAGCTTTGGAAGATACTCTCCAAATTTCTCGAGCTTGCCGAATTTCTGACGTTGCTTCTTCTCGGCAAACTTCTGATTGTAAAGATATTGAATGCGCCCCGTCGTGTCCATTCCAACTGCCTGAATCGAGCTTCCGAGAAAAGGCGAGATCCTTACGTAACGCCAGGCGGGAGGAATGACGAGCAGTTTGATCCGATCGAGTTGAGATTCGTCAGAGATCTTTTGGCCATCGACCGCAATGTAGTAAAAGCCGGATCTCATGGTTCCCTTGCGGAGCCACCAAGATGCGCGCCGTCCTTTTTCGATGGTCGACCTCGCCTTGCTTACGTCTTGTGCCGCTAGTGATTTTGGCATTCGGCTTACTTGTGAATAGAGATAAAAAAGGGCGGGGACCCGGTGTCTCCCCGCCCGACATAGTATATATCGAAAGGCTAGTTCTCGATCGGATTTCCTTCGCTATCGAGAATGGTTATCGGAAAACCGAGTTCTTTTAGTCCAGGTTCGATCACTTTGCGGTCGCCGACGATCACGATCGCCATTTTGGACGGGTCGATGTATTTGTTTGCCGCCCGGTTAACATCAGCCAGAGTTACCGAGTTTATTTTCGCAATGTAATCATTAAAGTACGAATCCGGGAGATCGTAAACATAGAGATTAGCGAGCTGAGCCGAAATTCCGCCGACTGACTCGAATCCCGACGGGAAGCGCCGGATCGTGCTTTGCTTATTGTAATCAAGCTCCTTCTCCGTGACAGGTATGCCTCCACGAATACCAATGATCTCTTTCAGGAGCTCCTGAACTGATTCCTTGGTAACGGCGGTCTGCATATCGCCGCCGGCACGAAACGGCCCGGCACCCCGGCGGTACTGCAAACCGCTGTTAGCACCGTACGTGTAGCCTTTGTCTTCGCGAAGATTCATGCTGATACGCGATGTTATAGCTCCGCCAAGGATCGAATTCATCATCACGACAGGAAAGTAGTCCGGATTCATCCGATCGATACCAACTTGCCCTATCGAGACTACCGATTGAGCGGAATTTGGACGATCGATTAGGAATATCCCTGTCGCCTTGATCTGGCCCGTTGCCGGTAGCAGCTTACTAGCGGTATCACCCGATTTCCATGAAGCGAAAGCAGACTCGAGTTTCGTCTTGAGAGCGGCCTTGTCATAGTTGCCGACAACGATCAACACACCGTTGTTTGGACGAAAAGTATTCTCGTAATACTTCACGAGATCGTCGCGGGTGATGGCTTTCAAGGTTGCTTCGGTATTGTCACGGCCGTACGGATGATCGCCGTAGAGTACCTTATTGAACGCAACGTTTGCGATCGCGTTCGGATTGGCCTTCTGCTGACGAAGACCGATCAATGAGCGTCCGCGAAGACTCTCTAACTCGGTCGCCGGAAAGATAGGATTTGTAACCACATCGGCAAAGATCGCCAATGCCGGATCGAGATTTTTTGTAAGCGTCTGCATAGACACATTGGTCGAATCCCATCCGCCGCCGGCGTTAAGATTGGCGCCGATGGACTGCAATTGGTTCGCGATGTCGACCGCAGACCGCGTTTTCGTTCCGTCGTCCATCAATGACGTTGTTAGAGACGCGACGCCGGTCCGGTTATCCGGTTCGTTGGCGGCCCCGGATTTGAGAACAAGGTTCATCGAAACGATCGGCAATTCTTTCTGCTCGACCATCCAAACCTCAAGACCATTTGAAAGTTTCGTTTTTTCGATCGGCGGCAAGGCAAATTTTGGTATCGGACCGGCCTTTGGCAACAATGCGGCCTGAGCGTCGATCTTCGATTGATCAGTCTTCTCCGACTTTACCGAAGTCGGCTGATTTGCGGCAGTAGTTGGTCGCTCGCCGTCCGCTTTCTTTGGATTATAGGTCATGACCAGGCGGTTAGCGGTCAGATAGGTTTTGGCGACCCGCTGCACATCGGTCGGCGTAACGGCTGAATAACGATCGAGATCGGCCTGAAAATAATTTGCCTTGCCTACATAACCGGCGTAGTTACTGATCTGCCCACCTTTGCCAAGAACTGTCTGAAGGCCGAAGATCGTTTGAGATTCGATACTGTTCTTGGCCCTCGACATCTCCTCGGCACTCGGAGCTTCTGCCTTGATGCGTTCGATCTCAACATTTATTTCCTGTTCTACCGCATCCAGCGACGATTCAGGCCGAGGCGTTACCTGGATCTGGAACGTTCCGCCAATCTCATTGGAGCCGTTAAAGGCACCGACATTTTGTGCCAGCTTGTTATCGAAAATAAGTTTGCTCTGGAGCCTCGACCCGCGGCCTGACGACAAAATATTGCCTAAGATATCGAGAGCCGCCTCATCCGTGGAAAACTGTCTGACGCCGTGCCAGACCATAAAGCGACGCGGCAAAGGGGCTAGCGGATCATCGACCGTTGTTCGTATTTCCTTATCCAGCTTTGGCATCTCCGGATTTGGGCGGGTTATCTCTCCGCCTTTGGCGATCGGTCCGAAATATTTCTCGATCCACTTTTTCGTATTCTTTTCGTCGTAATCTCCGGCAACGACCAAAACCGTATTGTTAGGCGTGTAATATTGGCGGAAAAATGACTTTACGTCATCCATCGAGGCCGCCTGCAGATCTTCGAGAGAGCCGATCGTCGTCCAGTTGTACGGATGGCCTTTCGGATACATTATCTGTCCGATCTTCTCGAATGCCGTTCCGTAGGCCTGATTATCGACACGCTGACGGCGTTCATTTTTTACTACATCCCGCTGGTTGTCGAGCTTTTCCTGAGTCATCGCTTCGAGTAGGCCGCCGAGGCGGTCTGCTTCGAGAAACAATGCAAGTTCAAGAAAGTTGGACGGCACGGTTTCGAAATAGTAAGTGCGATCCTGATTCGTTGTTCCGTTGATGTTACCGCCTGCTTCCTGTAGCGGCGTGAAGTAGTCCGAGTTGTAATTCTTCGAGCCTTGGAACATCATGTGTTCGAAAAGGTGGGCAAAACCGGTGCGGCCCGGCTCCTCGTTCTTCGAACCGACGTGATACCAGACGTTTACTGCAACCACAGGCGTTGATTTGTCCGGGTGCAAGATCACGCGAAGGCCGTTCTTGAGCTTGTATTCCTTGACCTTCACCTCAGGCAGCTTGATGCCGCTCTGGGCGGATATGTTTGTAGTCATTAGAAATGATAGAAGGATAAATAAGAGAGCTAAACTCTTGATTCGCATCGAAGTACTCCTTGGAAAATGATCTTAAACTTACGAAAAGGCTACCGAAAAAGTCCGGTAGCCCGATAAAGGGTTCGTCTAATTACGCACAAACGTCAACTTAGGTTTCAGTCTTGGTGACCTGAGCGATAGCAGCCATCTTTTTTCGGTCCGAGACAACGACACCGCCTGGCTTTTCGACCGTAATAGCGAAAAGTTTTGGGTTTTTGGCCGCGATCTTGGCATCGATCGGGATGATCACATCGCCGTCTGCAGTGATATCGAATGTGCCGCCGTCGATCGGATATTTCGGATCCTGATTTTCATCGAAGATCCATAATTGATAGGTCGAAACGGACTTGTCATTTTTTGGTAGGCCACGGAGCTTCATATACCCGGTCTGCTTTGCGTCGTTCCAGACCACATCTCCAGCGGCGCTCGCAAGTTCGACCGGACCTTTCGGAGCGGGACCGAAGCTTGCCTTGATAACATTCGCAGATGCTATCATCTCCTCAAACTGTTTTGCGGGACTAGGCTTATCGGGCGAAGCGATTGGTGTCGGATTTGTCGTCACGTCGACCGGCTTTTCCACTCGGGTGGAAAAAATGTTGACGGCTAACGCGATGCACGCAACCGACGCGACTGCCCAGCCGAACCATCCCATCCATGACGATCGTTTTGGTTCGAATCCGAATGTTGGCTGCAGATCGTCAGGCTCTGTTATATCCTTAGCATTCGTTAAGTCCTCTGTGCCGTAAAAACTATTGGCGCTCGCGAGGATTTTTGAAAATAAATGTGCAGGCATCGGCTCAACTATGTCCATTCCGGACAATCCGATGGCGGCCGCGGTCAATTCAAATGAGTCGCCGGCGAAGAAGTCGCCTGAAGCCGACAGTTCATCAAGGTGCCCCTGTTCGGCGACATCCAAGCCATATGTAGCTTGTTTCGTCAGGAGGTCAAATAGTATTTCTTTTACTTCTTCGTTCATACTGTTGCCTCCTTTAAGTTTCCGCCGTTGCCTAACCCCAAAACCTCTCGTACCTGTGTTAATCCACGACGGGCATGAGTCTTAACCGTTCCTAACGGCATTCCCGTCGCGTCTGAAATTTCCTGATGCGACATACCTTGGATGATGGAGAGCCGCAAAACTTGCTGCTGCTCCGGTCTCAACGTTCGCATCGCTTCTGCCGCCTCATTCGCCTCAACGCTCAGCTGCATCGCCTTATCGGCACGTGTGAACGGTTCAAGCATGACGTCATCGAGCGAATCGGCCGATATACGACGCGTTGAATGGCGAATACGGTCGATAACCCGCCGTCTGGCGATCATCGCAATGAAAGTTGTCTCGGAAGACTGCGTTTCATCATAGCGTCCCGCATTTTTCCAGACATCTACAAAGACCTCCTGTACCGCATCTTCGGCATCATCGGAGTTTCGGAGGAGCTTTCTCGCTATCGACCACACAAGACCGCCGTAAGTGTCTAAACACTCTTTTACGGCGCCTCTGTCGCCTGAAGCGATGCGTTGTAGGGTTGCTTGAGCCAATTCTTGTCCTAAATAAAAGTCAAAGATTTAAACTATAAACTAACCTATTACAACGTTTCTACGCAAATTGAGCAGTCGAACTGACGGGCCACATTCTCAGCGATAGAACGAAACGACAAAAACAACGCCGCTTTTCGAACAACCGTTCTTCGGTTGCCAATGTAGTATTCGCCCAATGTTACGAGATGGTTTCAAACGAGGTCTCGTTTGCGTGATTTAACTAAAGAGATTATAAAGATGAATAAAAGCGTGAATGTCGTCCCGGCGGAGATAAGGCAGAACTGACAGAACGCCCCGATCACAGCAGCTTGTACATATATCAACCAACCAGAGAAAACGGCCATTATCGCGACCTGAATGCCTAATAATGTCCACATCGTCCTATGGCCATAGGCCGTTAACAAAGCAAGTGAAAATACGACGAAGTAAGCTGCAGCTCCGAAAATGGCGAGCGGAATACCGCCGATCATGGCGTACGAACTAGAGAGAACCGTTTCACATCCTTCGATAATACTGCAGGGCAAAGGCTCCGCGGTGTAATGATGGACCGTCAAATAAACCGAATCGGCAATACCGACGAGTGAGACTAACGTCGCCAGTATTGCCGCCCACGGCTTAGAATTTTGAACCTCTACTTCCAATTACTCTATTTCGAAGTGTTTGCGGCTGGCGCGACCGTCGCAGGTGCCGTTCCTTTGGCAAGTTCTGCATCGATGATCGTTTTAAGTGAATCGACCTTCATTTCGGTATACGGTACCGACACGCCATTAATATATACGGTCGGAGTGGAATTAACGTTCAGGCCCTTGCCGCGAGCGATGTCTGCGTCTACACGACCTTTAGCTACGATACCAGCTGTGTCTGACGCAAATCTAGACATGTCCAGGCCTATTTTCTGTGCGTATTCGTTCCAAATCTGTTTGTAATTCGGATTAGCCGTCCAGGCCTGCTGATTGGTGAATAGCTGATTTTGCATATCCCAAAACTTGCCCTGTAAACCGGCGGCCTCGGCGGCAACGGCGGCGTCGTAAGACTTGTCATGCTGAGGGATCGCGAGCGGGTAATTGCGGAAAATAAACTTGATCCTGCTTCCGTACATCGATTTGATCTCCTTCATCGTCGGATTAGCGGAGGCACACGATCCGCATTGAAAATCTGCAAATTCTTCAACTGTTACGAGAGCGGTCGGCGATCCGGCGAGATTCGGCGGCGTTGCCCCGGCGGGTGCATTTAGCGGAACCGCCGGCGTTTTGGTCACGTTTGCCGTGTTTGCGGCTTTGTTGACATTGCTGTTGACGGTCGTCTTCGCGGAACCGATCATGTACCAGCCGATCAGCAAAACAGCGACTAAAACCCCTCCGATGATTAAAATCGGTGCACCGCTTTTTTTCTTTTCTTCTACTTTTTTCATTTTCTCTAATGTTCTAGCTGAAAGATTATTTTACCGCCCGAATACGAGGTGTCCCAAATTGATCTTCATTAATGTCGGCCAAAGATTTGACCACTGTCTTTTGAATGCCGTCGGCGTCGAGCAGGTAATCGGCGAGCAGACGTTTGGGATCGCCGTGCGAAACGATCTCGTCCGGGACGCCCATTCGGACGACCTTGACCTGATCCTGCAGGCCGTTTTCTTCAAGCAACTCCATGACTGCCGATCCGAAACCTCCCGCAAGGTACGCTTCCTCGACCGTCACGAGCAATCGGTGTTCGCGTGCGATAGACAGGATCGTTTCAGAATCCAGCGGTTTAACAAACCGTGCGTTGACAACGGTCGGTCGAATCCCATCCTTGGCCAGTCTATCGGCCGCATCGATTGATGGATAAACCATCGATCCATAGGCGATCAAGGCAACGTCCTTGCCGGACCGTAGAACCTCGGCCTTGCCGATCTCCATCTTTTCAGGTGCGGCAGTTATATCGACGCCAAAACCGTTTCCTCGTGGGTACCGAATCGCGGCCGGTCCGGGATGGTCGATAGCAGTGATCAACATATCGCGCAATTCCGCTTCGTCTTTTGGGGCCATCAGAACTATGTTCGGATAACCGCGAAAATAAGCAATATCAAGTAATCCGTGATGCGTCGGCCCATCAGCACCGACGATGCCGGCTCGATCCATGGCGAAGGTGACGTTCAGATCCTGCAGACAAACGTCGTGGATGACTTGATCAAAACCACGCTGTAAAAAGGTCGAGTAGATCGCCGCAACTGGTTTCATACCTTCACATGCCATACCGGCACAGAAAGTAACAGCATGCTGCTCGGCGATGCCAACGTCGAACGCCCGTTCAGGAAATTTTTCCAGTATCTTATCCACGCCTGTTCCGTCAGGCATTGCGGCGGTCAGGGCGATTATGCGGTCATCCGTCCCCATCAACTCGCACATCGTGTCGCCGAAAACCGTAGTGTATGTCGGTGCCGCGGCCTTGCTCGATCTGTAGGGAAGTCCGGTCTTCGGATCGAACGGGCCGGTTGCGTGGTACGCGTAATAATTTTTCTCCGGGTTTGGAAAACCTTTACCCTTGGTAGTCAAAGCGTGAACAATGACCGGACCGTCGTCGACCTTTTTTGCTTCCTCAAGAGCCCGCACGAGCATTGGCACATTGTGGCCATCGACGTAACCGATATATTTGAAGCCGAGTTCGTTGACCAACGCTCCTGGCAGGACGGCCGCAGCGATAGCATCCTTGAACGATTTCGCCGCCGCACGAAGTTTGCCGCCAATTCCCGGCACGCTCTCCAGCGCGTCGCCGACACCTTCTTTAAGGTGCTGATAGCTTTGTGCCTCTTTGATTCGGTTGAGGTACCGGCTCAAGGCACCGACCGCAGGGGCGATCGACATTTCGTTGTCGTTAAGCAGAACGATCAGACGAGATTTAAGATGTCCGGCCTGATTGATCGCTTCCATTGCCATCCCGCCCGCGAGCGACGAATCGCCGATCAGGGCACAAACGTGAAAATCTTCTTTTTTGGTGTCACGAGCGACCGCCATTCCCAACGCGGCCGACAGGGAGGTGGAGGCATGTCCCGCTCCGAAGGTGTCATATTCCGACTCATCACGCCGTAGAAATCCCGACAGGCCGCCTTCCTGCTTGATCGTGTGGAGCTCATCGCGGCGTCCGGTCAAAATCTTATGAGCGTATGCTTGGTGCCCGACGTCCCATACGAGACGGTCGTCCGGCGTGTCAAAAACATAGTGCATCGCAACGGCCAGTTCGACCGCACCGAGGCTCGCGCCCGTGTGTCCGCCGATCAGCGAACAGGTGTCGATAATGAACTGCCGCACTTCATTTGCGACCTCCTGCAGGTCCTCGACCTTCAGTTGCCGCAGATCAGCCGGCGAATTAATCTCTGATAAAAATCTCATCTTGCCCCGAAACCCATATTGTACAACTAAATTTCGCATTTTAGCCCACGATTATGCAAGCGGAGAAGATTGAAGATGGAAGGTGGAATAGAACAAGCGAGTGGCGACTTCCGCAGAAGTGCGAAATTTACAGATGAGGTTTACCGAATTGTGAATTCTTACATCTGCAATCTCTCTTCTAACTTCTTCCAGCCTTTACATTTCTTTACTCACGACCACGAAAATCTTACGACCAAACGCATATGCGATACGTCAAAGAAAGTGACGGCGAAAGCTGAATTTAATTTCTCAGGAGTATTGTGATGTCATTAAAAAATAAATTGTTTTCGGTTCTGACAGTTGGTGCGGCCACGTTCGCTTTTTCGGCGATCGGTATGGCACAGGAAGCGACCACCACTACACCTTCGACCGATAAGGCCGAAAAAGCATATAAACACGGCGGCGTTGGCAAGCGCGGTCACGGCGGACGCCATGGCGGTAAGGGCAGAATGGGTAAGGAAATGCGTATGCTTCGCGGCATCGAGTTGACCGAAGATCAACGCACGCAGATCCGCACCATTATGGAAGCTAATCGACCGGCACCCGAAGTAAGAACCGAGATTCGCACGCTCGCAACCGCAAAGCGCGACGGAACAATCACGGCCGACCAGCAGGAGCGCCTAACCGTTCTCAAACAGCAGGGTAAAGAAAAGGCCCGTTCGATCAAAGAACAGGTCAAGTCAATTTTAACATTGGAGCAAAAAGCCCAGATCGAAGCCAAAAAGGGTGAGATGAAACAACGCATGATGGAACGCCGTCAGCAACGCCAACAGCAGACCCCGGCGACCGACTCTACAAAAATGACCAAGGACAATTAACTAAGCGTTCTTGCTCAAAAGTAAAAAAGGCGTGAAGATTTGTTGTCTTCACGCCTTCATTGTTTGAGACAGATCCGTTATTCGTTCGAAACCCAATCCAGTTCGGTTACGTCATCGCCGAGTGTGACGAGACGAGCGGTCTGAGGGAATGAATAACGTTTGGCGGCGACACTGACGACGACATTCTGTCCGCCCGGGATGTCTTCGAAAATGTAGTATCCAAAACTAGCGGTCACTGCGTTATGAACGGTTCCGTCTTCCTCGGTCAGGAAGACACGTACATTGCGGATGCCGTTACCGTTGGAAGTTATTATTCTTCCCGACACAGCAACGTTAGCTGCCGAAGGTCCTAATAATGAGAAACCAACGTCGAACGTGTGATTGTTAGAACCCGGGCTGCCTGTTGTTATGCTGATCACCGGAAATGATCCGGTCGGTGATCCTGCCGGATTAACGATGGTCGAAGCGTCAGAGTCCGACGAGTCATCAATGCCTAGCTGGCTCGTTTGATTTAACGGGGAAAGCAATAGTCCCGTCAAAGGTCCGCCCGGAGCATAGTTGGCCGGGAGGTCAAATCGCACCTGATAGGAAGTGTTGAAAAGAATCCCGCCATTCAGACTGACCAGACCTATGTTATTGGTTATGTTCCCATCAGCCACGGTACTTGTGACGAAATAATATTCGCCGTTGGCATCCGTTACAGCGGTCCCGACGAGAGTAGAACCCTGATAAAGACGGACGGTTACTCCCGCGATCCCATTTTCACCCGGATCCTGAACACCGTTTACATTCGTATCACGCCAGACGCGATTGCCGATCTCGATCGGCGCCGCTTCACAAAGTGAAGCCACGTTACCGATACCGTTTGCCTTACCAAAGGTCTCGGATGCGTATGCCAAATATCCGCGATTCTGTCCGCCGGTTCCATTGTTGAACCAACGAAATCCGCCGGCATCATAAATGTTGTCGTTAGGTATGTACGTCGGGTCGAACATGGTTGCGACGAGCTCGGTGTGTCCCGGTATCTGCATACTGCCGCCGAGAGCGACCTCGTCATGCGGGGTGCCATTTGGGTGGTAATTATCTTGATAGTAATATTCGCCGCCGCCCGGACCTTCATTCGAACCCTGTGGTGCATTGCCGATTGATGCACAACGTCCGTTGCTTTCGAGCGTCCAACCACCACCTGGGCTTCCGCATGCGCGAAGCATATCGCCGGCCGTTATACCTTTAAAGAGCTGTGTCGGGTCATTTGGATTGCTTGGGCTATTGTATCCGGATTGATCTCCATTCCGATCGCGAATGCCGAGTACCATGTTGCCTCGATCGAATTCTATATCAGTAAATAGCGGCTGTGGATAGATAAAATGTGATGGGCTGATAGTTGCGTAATTCGTGCGCCAGGCAAGCCAGTTCGCTGAATATCCTGGATCGGTCTCCTGGCGAGCATAGTTCAGCGGGAACTGCAGGACAGGCGTTGCATTGAAGGCAAGCGTAGTTGGATTTACGCTATAAACATAAGCCCGAAGGTCAGCCCTGAGGTCGCTCGAGTCCGCCGAACAGATCGCACCCACATAAACTACACCTTCGTAAAAAGTTACAGCGAATGGCCGAACGTCACCCGCATTGGGGCAGTTAGGCATTGTTGCCGGAAACGCTTGGCGAGCAATGGTAGTTGTGGTAAGTGCTCCGGTAGTCGGAATTCGATATAGCTGGCGGTCATTGAGGTTCATTGTGAAGAGATTTGAACCATCGTCAGAGATCGCCATACCGCCGAATGCAACTTTACCAACGGCGTCCCAAGTCGCTTGGCCATTGTCGATATCGTAATCCGCCGTATTGTGCGGATTTGCACCTGCTGTATTTGCACCGAAAACAGTATTGACGTTTACGTAAGCTGAAACTGCACCGGTTCCGCGATTGATCTGATAGATCGCTCCGGTTCCGCCGGGGCCAAATTTGGCGTGTTTCTTCATAAATGAAGCAACGAAAATTTGGCGCGTTGTGCGTTTGTAAGAAATGCCGAATGTCGTGCCGACTTGGTTCGCAGTGGCAAGGCTGGTATTGCCCGGCGACTCAAAATCGGTTACCGGACTTCCGCCCGTGGTACGGGTGCTACCTGCTTGATACGGTATCGTGAAGACTGATTCGACTAAATTTACGTCACCCAGTGCATAAAGTTGCGAACAAACAAGCGGGTTGTCTTCACAATAGTCTTGAGGCCGATTGAGGGCCAAATTTACGTTTCCGGTATTTGAATCATTTACGAACTGGGTCGTCGAACCGGCGGTTGTGGCGGTTCCACCCAGTACCGAATCCGTGCTTCGTGCCGAGGCAAAAAATCCAGAAGGTATGTTAGAGAACTCGATTCTATAGGGACCGGTTCCGGTTGCTCCCAAGGAATACGTGCCGTCTGCAATAGTGCTAGTTGTTCCGCGTGCCGCGCCTGTCGAATCGAATGCCGAAACTAAAATGCCTGCGACACCGGTATCGACCGCGAGCGGTGCGGCGGCTGTACCGCCACTAGTATCGTAAAGGCCGTTTCCACTATAATCCTGAAACACACGTCCGGATATGGTGCCTGCCTGAGGAGCCATGATGTCGGACTGGCTGTTAAAGATCTCGTCGAACGTCGGATCGAATTTCTGAGCATGTGATGTGGTTTGCCAGATGATCGCGGCCGTTGTCAAAAATAACGCAAATAAAGATAGAGCGGCAAGATGCCGGATGTTAACAAACTGGTTGGACATGATGGATATTTAACCTCTAAAGACGGAATCAGGATAAGATTTAAGTTCGAGAGGAGTGAATGCAGGTAGGGGAAGAATGGGAGAGATCGGTCAGAATGGATCACCTTAATGACACACCCGCAATAGAGAAGTTACCAAAAAAATGCGGAGGTGTCAACAAGTTTTTATAATGTTTAACTTACGTTAGTTTTGTTTCAGACGAGCCGTAAATTTCTGACGGAACTTTGCGACTTTCGGCGCGACGACTGCGGCACAGTAAGGTTGGGATGGATTATTGGCGAAGTATTCTTGGTGATAATCTTCCGCTGGCCAGAACCTTTCGAACACGGTGACCTCAGTGACAATCGGGTTGTCGTAAATTTTTTCGGCGTTGATCTCAGCGATCACCTCGCCAGCGATCTGCCTTTGTTCATCGGAATGAAAAAAGATCGCAGAGCGGTATGACGAACCGATATCGTTGCCCTGGCGATTAAGCGTCGTTGGATCGTGGACTGTGAAATAGACCTGAAGAAGTTCTTTGAAGGTTAACTGCAAAGGATCGAATTTGATCTGCACAACCTCGGCATGCCCGGTTGTTTCGGAACAGACCTGTTGATACGTTGGATTATTCGTATGGCCGCCGCTGTAGCCTGAAAC
>JBBRUA010000016.1:0-19975 GCA_038248245.1 Pyrinomonadales bacterium
AACGTCCCTGATAATCGTTGAGACCAACGCCGAAAAACCCGTCGGTGCTTATCATCGCGTTGAGAATATACATCAAAGCGATAACAACGAATCCAATAATTAAGCTTTTGATCCACGAAGCCATATTGTTTTTGAAGTGGTCGAGCGGAAGTTGGAAAGTAGTTTTTCTACCTCCTATCCGCTAGCTTCTGCCCTGTCTTCTAGTCCCTAAACTTTTTCCTGAACGTTCGAGCCGAGCAATCCTGCTGGTGTGACCAGAAGTACGACGATCAAGATCGCAAATGCTATGGCATCGCGATAGGTTGACGGAATGCCTATGTAGCCGCCGTAACCGACGACCAGAGTCTCGGCTGCACCGATCAATAGTCCGCCGAGAACCGCTCCCGGTATGTTTCCGATGCCGCCCAAAACTGCCGCCACAAATGCTTTCAAGCCGGTCATGATCCCCATCAGCGGATCGATCTTAGGATTGTACTGAGCCGTCAAAACACCGCCGGCGGCCGCGAGGGCCGAGCCGAGAGCGAATGTAAACGCGATAACAAAATTGGTGTTGATGCCCATCAGCTTCGCTGACGTGATGTTGAACGAAACGGCCCGCATCGCCTTTCCGATCTTGGTCTTATAGATGATAAATTGCAGCACGCCCATCAACAGCAGCGAGATAACAAAGATCATTAATTGCGAACTCGAGATCGTCGCGTTGCCGAATAGCGTAAAATTCTCGACCGGCAATAGCTGCGGAAACGAACGCGGCGTCGGGGAAAAAATGAAAATAAAAAGATACTCGATCAAAAGCGACATGCCGATCGCGGTGATCAGCGTCGTCATTTTTGAAAACTTTCTAACCGGACGATAGGCAAAACGCTCGATCGCCATTCCCAGAGCGGCTGAGATCGCCATTGCACCGACGAGCGTTACTACGAAACCAAATGCAGACGGATTTGCCGCAAATCCCATTGAGGTCGCGATGAAAAATCCGGCGTACGCCCCGACCATATAAATATCGCCGTGGGCAAAGTTTATCAGCCTCAAGATGCCGTAAACCATCGTATATCCGAGGGCGATCAGCGCATAGATCGAGCCGATGGTGAGGCCATTAATTAACTGCTGAACAAATGTGTCCATAATAGGGAAGTCCGGAGTTTACAGTGTCGGGTCCGGAGTCAATATGACTACCGAACCCTCAACCGGTGACCCTCAAGGCTATTTCGTCGTGTTAGTAGCAGGGGCAGTATTTGCGTTCGTGACTGCCGTCGAGTTAGCGTTTGTGGCCGTATTAGCTGGCGTATTAGCCGCGGTATTTGACGCCGCCGTGGTGGCAGGTGCGGACATTCCCTCCGGATAGATGGTCTCCTTGAAAGTGAACTTGCTCTGTGCCGGTGTCAGTTCCAGCACAACCGCTGGTTTAACCGCGTTTCGGTTTGCGTCGAGAGTAATGCTTCCGGTTACGCCTGCGAGGCCTTTCGTTGCGTTAATCGCATCCTTTAATTTTGCACTATCGGTTCCGCCCGCACGTTTGATCGCATCCGCCAATACTTTTGCCGAGTCGTAAGCGAGAGCCGCCAACGAGTCGGGGGCAACTCCGAATTTTGCCGTGTAGCTTTTAACAAAATTCTGGATCTCAGGGGCCGGATTGTCTGCCGAATAATGATTGGAGATATACGCGTTTTTCAACGCTTCGCCGCCGAGTTTCCAGAGCTCCGGCGAATCCCAGCCGTCACCACCGAGCAAAGGCTGATTCATTCCCAGTTCGCGTGCCTGACGGGCAATGATCCCAACTTCGCCGTAGTAACCCGGAATGTAAATAACGTCCGGTTTCTGGTCACGCATCTGGGTCAACTGTGCCTTGAAATCCTGATCTTTCTGATTGTAAGTCTGTTTGGTGATGACCGTCCCGCCAAGTTTTACGAATTCCTGTTCAAAAAACTGCGTCAAACCTTTGCTGTAGTCCGAGCTGTTATCGCCGAGGACCGCCGCAGTCTTTGCCTTCAAAGTATTTGCCGCAAATTTCGCCATGACCGAACCTTGGAATGGATCGATAAAACAAACCCGCGAAATATAATCGCCGACCTCGGTTACCTTCGGGTTTGTTGACGAGGGCGTGATCATCGGAATTTTCGCCTCTTGAGCGACCGGAGCCGCCGCGAGCGAGTTTGATGAGGCGACTTCGCCGAGAACGGCGACAACCTTGTCCTGATTGATCAGCTTCGAGATAACGGTTTTAGCTTTTTCCGGTGAACCCTGGCTGTCTTCGAAAAGCATCTCCAGCTTCTTTCCGTTTACACCGCCAGCCGCATTGATCTCATCAAATGCCAATGCGATACCGTTTTTTGTCGAAACACCGAAGCTGGAAGTTGCTCCCGTTGTGTCGCCGTAAACGCCGACTCTAATGGTGTCGCCAGTGCTCGCCGCCGGCCCCGTGCCGCCTTTCTGCACACAGGCAAAAGAAGAAAAAATAGAGATTACTAAGCTAAGGGTCAGGAAAAATCTGGTCATAGATACCTCGTTTGAAATTTTACTTTTGACTTTTGACTAAGATTGTTTGATGAACTGTCAGGCGTTATACGCATTTTTACTCGAAAAAGTTTGCGAACCGACAGCACCTTACAATCTGGTTAATTGTATTTACAAACGGAAATTATACCTGATTCGTCTAACATGTCGAGTTTCTATCGGCTAAAAACTAGCATGTGAGGGATGAGGCCGTGCGTGGGTTCTCTCTCGATGCGTTTGCAGATGTTATTATTCCTATAAACGACGCAGGAAATTATGAGCGAAAAATTGGGCGAATTCGGTGACATGCCGACAGAAGATTTTCGTAAGTTCGGATATCAGATCATCGATCAGTTGGCGGACTATTTTGACACGATGGAAACGTATCCGGTGTTGTCGCAGGTCGAGCCGGACTGGCTGCGAAGCAATCTGCCGGTGTCTGCACCTGAGAAGGGCGAGGATTTCGGAGCCATTTTGGACGATGTCGATAAACTGATAATGCCGGCGGTGACGCATTGGAACCATCCTAACTTTCACGGGCTTTTCTCGACATCAACGTCATCGGTGGGAGTTTTCGGTGAAATGTTCGCGGCGGCTTTTGATATGAAGGCGATGCTCTGGCGAACGTCGCCGGCGTCGACCGAGCTCGAAGATGTCGTGCTCGATTGGCTTCGGCAGATGATGGACCTGCCCGATCATTTCGAAGGCATAATTTACGACACCGCATCTGTCTCGACCATGCACGCGATCGCCGCGGCTCGTGAAGAGGCCGGTTTGAATATCCGTGATGCCGGAATGAGCGGTCGGGACGATGTTCCGCTGCTGAGGGTTTATGCCAGCGAACATGTCCATTCGTCCATCGACAAAGGCATCATCACGCTCGGCCTCGGACTAAGATCCCTGCGTAAAATCGAGTGTAACGAGAATTTTGAGATGATCCCTGAGCTTCTTGCGGCGGCGATCGAGGAAGACATCGCCGCTGGTTACAAACCGATCTGCGTTATCCCGACGATCGGGACGACCTCGACCTCGAGCGTCGATCCGGTGGACGCGATAGCCGATATTTGCGAAAAGTACGGGATTTGGCTGCATATTGATACGGCTTATGCCGGTTCGACAGCGATCGTGCCGGAGATGCGGCATCATTTCAAAGGCTGGGAACGCGCCGATTCGATCGTCGTCAATCCGCATAAATGGCTGTTCACGCCGTTCGACCTTTCCATCTTATATTGCAAGGATCTGAGCATTCTCAAAGACGCCTTCTCGCTGGTTGCTGAGTATCTTAAAACCAGTGACGAAAAAACGGTAAAGAACGGAATGGATTACGGTGTGCAACTCGGCCGGCGATTTCGAGCGTTGAAATTGTGGTTCGTGATACGCTATTTCGGACGCGAAGGCCTGATCGCCCGGCTTCGCGAACATTGTCGGCTTGCACGCCTTTTCGCCTCCTGGGTCGAGGAAAGCGATAATTTCGAACTGCTCGCACCGGTGCCGTTTGCACTTGTTTGCTTTCGAATGGCTCCCGCCGGTATCGCCGATCTGAACGCGCTTAACGAAAAGATCATGAACGACATCAACGCATCCGGCGACGCGTATCTTTCGCATACAAAACTAAACGGCAAATACACTTTGCGTTTATCGGTAGGCAGTATTCGCGTCGAGGAGCGGCATCTAAAGAAAGTGTGGGACATTCTGAATGAACGCCTGAAGTCCGAAATAATATGAAAAAGAATTTGTTGATATTCGCCGCGATATTGTTGGTGTCGGGTTCCGTTTTTAGCCAGACGGCAGTGACCGCGACTGCTGAAAAAAAATCGGCGGTCAAAAAAGCGGCCGAAGCTTTCCCAAGAGAGAAATTCGATCCGTTACGTGATCCTAATGCAGATCTGATTACCGCCGTCGAGACCGCCTCCAAAAGCGGCAAGCGAATAATCCTGGATATCGGCGGCGAGTGGTGCGGCTGGTGCGTTTATATGGACAAGTTCTTTTACCAGAACGCCGCGATCGCTAAACTGCGCGACGATAATTTTGTCTGGGTAAAGGTCAATATGAGCGAGCAGAACGAAAACAAGGCGTTTCTATCTGCCTATCCGGCGATCACGGGCTATCCGCACCTATTCGTCCTCGACGAAACGGGTAATTTGCTTCATTCACAGGACACCGCCGCCCTTGAGTCAGAAAAAGGCTACGACCTGCTGAAGTTCAATGCATTTCTGAAAACGTGGTCTAAGGGTCAGTAAGCATAATGAAATTTGTAAAAGAAAGCGTCATCAAAGCATCACCAGAGCGAGTTTTTGCGTTTCACGAACAGAGCGACGCCTTCGAACGGCTCGTCCCGCCCTGGGAAGACGCGAAGATCATCCAAAAGGCGGACATCTCGGTCATCGGCTCGCAGGCGATCGTTGATACAAAGTTATTCGGGTTGATTACGACGCGTTGGCTGGCGGAGCACACGGCCTACGATCCGCCTAGGATGTTTGAGGATGTACAGATCTCGGGGCCGTTCGCGAAATGGCGTCACCGTCACATCGTAGAACCGCACGCGGATGGAGCGATCTTGCGAGACGAGATCGAATACGAACCGCCGTTTTGGTTTCTAGGCGCTCTGGCCGCCCCATTCGCAGTCGTGCCGAAACTCGAGAAGATGTTCGATTACAGGCACCAAGTCACGCGGGAATGGTGTGAGAATACCGAAGACGCCTAGCAGACTTGACGGCTATGCCGCTCTGTTTGCGGAAAAGCATAACTTCACCGCAGATCAAGCGGCACAGCCGCAGGAATAAATTCTAGCTAAACACTTCTTTTATTTGCCGAATTTGGCTTCCGAAAAGAAAATCACCGATCCCCGCAGTTACGTGCGAAGCGTCGTAGCCGACGAGTTCGACGTAGGCACGGCCGCCGACCGGGTTTTCGCCGCGGGTTCCTGAGACCTTACAGACGCCTTCCCAGTAAACGATCATCGTCGAGCCGCGGGTGTCGAGTTCCTGATCGGCGATCAGCGGTTCGATGACGATGTCGATGCCGAGCTTTTCGACGCTGACGTGCCAGCGGCTCGGGTATTCCGCACCGGTTTTTTTGCTGGTCCATGTCGATGTCACGTAGATCTCGAAATCTTTGCGTTCGAGGTATTCGCAGGTGCCGTCCTGACGGACAAAAGTTCCGGTCGAGTCGCCTTTCATATCGCCTGACTCACTACGGAACTGGTAGATCATCAACTCGGTCTCGTCGTCGAACTGAATGCTGAACCAGTCCCAATTGCCCTGATCCCAACTGCCAAACTCACGATCCATCCACGCTCTGCCGGTGAATTTCTCAAGTTCGCCGTTTACCGATGTCTGGCCGGAGACGAGCATTCTTGTGTACGAAAAATGTTTCGACGCGCCGTTCTTTTTACGGCTGATGCCGTTGCCACCGTCGCCGTTGAGCACGACGGGTTTGTTTGGGTCGAGCACTGCGTCAAAGACCAGGCCGTCTGCGAATGTAGCGTGCAAAAGGTGTTTTCCGGCCACTTCGCGCAAAGACCAGTCGCCGAGGCGAACGTCGCAAGTCGTCTCGCTCATGGAGACCGGAATGTCGAACGGCTTGTTAAAGCTGCGAATGTGCTCGTAGCGAAACGTCTGCGCGGTAACATCCGAGATCGCGAAATGCGCGAAATACATAGGGTTGGCGAGTGCCATCATCGGGAAGATGCCCATCTTGTCACGGTCGGTGCGGCGTTTGAAAAATACGAGTTCAAAGCCGAACTCCCTTCCCGTCTCCGTAACGCAGTGGCCGGTGTAATACCACCATTCGGTCTGCACGTCGCCCTGAGCGAACAGATCGTCGGGCAACGTCACTTGGCCGTCCGACGGCGGATCGCGAAGTTCGGTGCCTGTGCTGCCCAATAACTCAGCGATGCCGCTTAATGCTGACGCCGCAATGTCTTCGACGGGTTTGAGAAATTGATTGTACATAGTTTCACTTGGCTTTTTATTCGTCGCGGATCTTGCAGTGGTTTCAGCGTTTAATTGGTTTATGCGAAAATATTATTATGTTAACTCATATAGTCTGCTGGAAATATAAACCTGAAACTGAAGAAACTAAACGCGAAGACCATCGCTCGCGGCTGCGTGCCCTAAAAGGCCTCATCCCGGACGTTATTTCGCTCGATGCCGGTGCCGATATGCTGAATCTCGACCGCTCATTCGACACCGGTCTCGTTGCGACGTTTGCCGATAAGGACGCTCTCGAGCGCTACACCGTTCACGCCAATCATCAAACTGTCGTTGGTTTCGGTCGCGAGATCGCCGAGCGCGTCGTATCAGTGGATTTTGTCACGGAGTAATATTGAAGGGCCGCCGGATCAACAAAAGCAAACGATTTTCGTTGGTCGTACATCATAGATAAGCACAAATTGTGGTTAATTTTTCGCGGGTAAAAGCATGAATAAGATATTTCGAAGCGTATTGACGGCGGCAGCATTTTTGACCGTTTTCTCGATCTCAGGTTTAGCACAGCAGGTAAAGCGCACGCCGTTCGACGTGACGAATTACGTCATGGACGTGGCGCTCGTGCCGACCGAACGCCGGCTTAATGCCACGGTCGACGTCAGCTTTGTGCCGCTCGAGGACACGCGAACGATCTCGTTCGAGCTGAACGGCTCGCTCAAGATCGATACGATCACACGCCTCGATCGGCCGACGGTTGCCGTGCCGGTAAAACCCGTGAAAGGCGCCCCAAAACCATCCGCCGCCGGGAGCTCAGTAACGTTTGTTCAGGATCAGACCGGTGTGACCGATCTCGGCCCAAGCGTGCGGATCGATCTCGGTGACACCGTTAAAAAAGGAACGCCGGTCGTACTTCGCTTCAAATACAGCGGGATCTTAGATACGCCATCCGGCGGGCCTCTGCTTTCAAAGCGGCTCGCGTATATTGGCGATTCGCAGGGATATTTAATGTATGCGGCGCGCTGGTTTCCGTTTCACGATTACGCTGCCGATCGGGCGACGTCCGACATCACGATCTCGCTGCCGTCGGCATTGCAGATGGTCGGTTTCAGCGATTCTGCGGTCGCGTCGAGCGGCGGTAAATATAGATTTGTTCAGGCGAAACCTGCTCTTGTCGGTAATTTCGCGTACGGAAAATACGTCAGCAAAACGCTGCGATTTGGCGAATACGAACTGCAATTTTACTCGCGTGCGGGCAACGACGCGCTGATCGCCGGTTATGGCGAAACGCTCGGCCGCTCGCTCGACGCGTACACGAAACGCTTTGGCGTTCCCGATTCCGGAAAACGCCTCCTCGTTGTTCAGATCGACGACGAAAGCCTCGATTATTACTCATCGCTGGGAATGCTCTTCATCGCGAACCGCCAGTTCGAACAGGCACGCGAGATCACGACCGAACGCCTGCAACGCGAGGCGGCTTACCAATGGTGGGGCCTGACCGTCGGTCTCAAATCTTTTGACGACGCGTGGCTTTCGCAGGGACTCGCCGAGTACAGCGCGTTCTCGCTGCGTGAAGCCGGACTTTCCAATTCGAAACTCGACGACCTCCGCCGCGAGCTTCTCGAAAAATCGCTGACGTTTGAGCAAACGGCGTCATTGCTTCGCGTCCCCGGCAATCTCGACGATCAGTCGATCGCCTATCAGTACATCATGTATTCGAAGGGTGCTTTCGTCTATAAACTTCTGCGTGATACCATGGGCTCGGCCAAATTCGACCAATTGCTACGAACATATTTGCAGGAATATCGCGGTAAAAGTGCCTCGATCGATGATTTTGAAAAGCTTGCATCGAAGATAGCCGGCACTGATCTGCGTTACTTTTTTGCCCGATGGGTCGAGAGCACGGGCGTGCCTGAGTTTGAGGCGGATTACCAGATACTGAGAACGCGTGGCGGCAAGTTCATCGCCCGCGGAACGGTCAAGCAAAATTACGAC
This sequence comes from Pyrinomonadales bacterium, assembly GCA_038248245.1. GTDB lineage: Bacteria > Acidobacteriota > Blastocatellia > Pyrinomonadales > Pyrinomonadaceae > OLB17. The sequence continues at coordinate 8,415 of JBBRUA010000016.1, forward strand.
AACCTTCGCCTGCCCGTCGAGGTCCAGCTCCGTAGCGAAGGCGAATCCGGTCTGAAAACGGAGACGGTTCAGATCGAGGACGCCAGTGCGGATTTTAATATCGAGTCGACCGGCAAACCGCTCAGTGTCGTCATCGATCCAAATTACAAACTGCTTCGCATCTCACCGGACCTTCGCGTCTCGTCGATCGCCCGCCGCGGCATCGAGCAATTTAAGGAAGGCAATTATGTCGAGGCGCAGCAGCAGTTCGAGGCGGCACTGAAACTCGACCGCTCAAATTCGTGGATCTATTATCACCTCGGCCTACTCTTTCTCGAACAGCGAAACTACGACCTCGCCATCGATAATTTCAAAGCGTCGCTCAGCGGCGATCTCAATCCGTCGTGGCTCTCGGTCTGGTCAAACATCAAGATGGGCAACGCCTACGACGGCAAAGGCGACCGCACCCGTGCCTCGGCCGCCTACGGACGCGCCCAAAAGATCGGCGACAACTACGACAACGCCCAAGAGGCCGTCAAACGCTATCAGGGAACGCCATACGATCCGAGAGAAAAGACGGCGTCGAACGTTAAATAGGATTTAAATACGGCTGAGAAAAAAGAGGCCGCTCAATGAGCTTTATCCGAAAAATTTGCTCATTCGGATACTCTCTTCGCAGGCTTAGTTCATTAGGGATCACAAAATCGCGTCAGATGTATTAAATGTTCTTATAAGAATTAATAGTTTCGAGAACATTTCCCGATTCGAGTCGAAATTCAAGATGATCTGGCTGTCTCTTCCACTATTCATTTTTATAGGCTCAGGGACTTTCGTCTTTGGTCAATCGCCTGCGAAAAATCTCCCATCTTCTCATCCCCAACTTTGCGAGATCGAGACAAGTCCTGAAATCTTTCTCAACAAGCCTTTTGAGGTATTCGCGGACTATAATTTTGGCTTTGAGATGGTGTGGCTGTCGAATACCGTACCGTGTGTACCAAGTCATCCAGTCTCTATTACCTACAAATTCGATGAGGAGTATAAGACTCGCAGTGAAAAGTCCGTGCTAAAGCGATTTAACAAGTTACTTAGGTCTCGCCCTAGTCCTAATAGAATTAGAGGAGTTTATACAATTGTGATTGAACCATTCGAAAAAGCGAATCAGATGGATCGTCGATTCGAATATCAAATTCGTATATTAAAAATCGTTAAAATCGAATCGAGATGATTTAAGTTTGAATTCCAGATTATAGATGACCAACGTCGATCGGCCCCGCGTTACCGACACAATGAGGAAAAAATAGATGCCGATGATCGTTCTCGAAACACTTATCAACGCTCCTGCCGAGGTCTGTTTCGATCTGATGCGTGATATTCGCATTCATACCGAGACGACCGCTCAAACTAATGAAAAGGCGGTCGACGGTGTGACGGACGGAAAGATCGGCGTCGGGCAGACAGTGACCTTTGAAGGCACGCATTTTGGGATGCGGCAGAGATTGACGGTGAAAGTCACGGAGTTCGAGCGGCCAAGGTTATTTGTCGACGAGATGATCGAGGGCAGGTTTCGTTTCTTCAAGCACATTCACGAATTTGACCCGCGTCCGGAAGGAACACTGATGCGTGACACACTGATCTGGACCTCGCCGCTTGGTTTCCTCGGAACGATAGTCGATAAACTGCTGTTAGAAAGCCATCTTCGCGACCTAGTCACAAAGCGTAACGTCAAACTAAAAGAGATCGCCGAGAGTATGTAAACTCGCGGCGAACGTCAGATCTTCCGACAATTGCAAAACAAGGTCTACTTTTTGTATGAGACGCAAGCGAGGCAAATCCGCGAAGCTTTACCTCTCAAACTCTTCCATCGTCTGCCGATCAGGCTCATTCTCCTCTCAAGGCCGTGCCCGCTTTTACATAACTATTACGATTGAACACAAGCCGACCTGTTAGTCTATATATGTTCGATACTAGCCGACTGATAAATTACTGATGCAAAATGTTCTAAGCTTTGAGAAAGTCCGACAGACGATAAACTGGCGAAACGCCATTATGGTCACGTCGTTTCATATTTTGGCGATACCTATTTTATGGACGTTTAGCTGGCAAAATCTGGCGGCTTTGCTGATCGGCAATTGGATCGTCGGCAGTCTCGGCGTCGGCCTCGGCTGGCACCGTTTGCTGACGCATCGAAGTTTTAAGGCTCCGAAATGGCTCGAATATATACTTTCGACTTTTGCCACAATGTCGATGCAGGATCCGCCGGACAAATGGATCGCGACACACCGCATGCATCACGCTTTCACGGACACAGATAAAGATCCGCACTCGATCAGGCCCGGATTTTGGTGGGCACAAATCGGTTGGGTCGTCTGGGGCAAGGCTCAGGATCACGACGAAGCGACACTGAAAAAATACGTTCCGGATCTCCTAAAAGATAAAGGACATGTTCTCATCTCGCGTTTCTATCTGATACCGATCGCGGTGTCGATCGTCATCTTATTTGCGCTCGGCGGTTGGTCGATGGTCGTTTGGGGATGTTTTGCCCGCGTCGTCTTCGGCTGGCACACGACCTGGTTCGTCAATTCCCTCGCACACATCTACGGTCAGCGTCCCCACGACACCGGCGATATGTCAACCAATAACTGGTTCGTCGCGATACTGACATTCGGCGAAGGCTGGCACAACAACCACCACATGTGGCCGACCTCTGCTCGTCACGGCACGGCGTGGTATCAATTCGATATGAACTGGATTGCCATCCGCATCTTTGAAAAGTTCGGCTGGGCAACAAATATCAAGCTTGCAGAAACTGAAAAGCCGCCGATCGAACTGAAACACGCCGCGTAGAATGCGGGCAAATGAAGTTGTAAACGGTGCTGCACTCACCCGCAGGCGTTGCCAGATTGTGTGGTTCCGCTTATACCTCACCGGCGGCCGACTTCGAGTGCCCGTGCAAAATCACTGTTGCTCCGCCGAGGCGAACAAACCTACGGAATCCACGCCGAAGGTACGGGTTTATCGCCAGCCGCTCCGAAGCCGACTATTGCAACTCCGGACGTTGATCGGTTTAGATACCAGGTACTGTTCGACGGTCTGAACACGCTGAGATCCCATCTGCCGTCGCCGTCATAGTCGCCGGCGACCGGTATGTCGGTGCTGACGCCGAACGGTACTGCGAAGTATGAGAAATCTTCACTTCTCAGAACGTACCATTCGCCGGTTGAAGGCCTCCAGAATGCAATATCCGTCTTCCCGTCGCCGGTATAGTCGCCCGGTACACGCTTGTCCGAGACTGTGCCAAATACAGTTGCAAATGTTGAGCCATTCGACGATCGCTGTATCCACCAAGAGCCATCGGACGGCCTGAAGATCGCTACGTCAGCCTTCCCGTCGCCGTCGTAGTCTCCGGCAACCGGTACGTCACCGGCCTCACCGAATGCGATGAACGAAGTTCCACCCGATGATCTCGATATGTACCAAACACTGTTAGATGGCCTGTACACAGCGGCATCTGCTTTTCCGTCGCCATCGTAATCGGCGGGCACTGGGACATCGCCGTTTGCTCCGAACGGAAATGCGTAGAACGTATTGTTCTCAGATCTCATAACAAACCATTCCCCCGTCGACGGCCGCCAAAAACCGATATCGGTTTTGCCATCACCTGTGAAATCAACTGGAGCAAGCCTATCGGTCGATGTGCCAAATTCGAACGCACGGTTGCTGCCGTCCGAACTTCGCAGATACCACCATTGATTTCCGGTCGGCCTGAAAATCGACACGTCCGTCTTCCCATCACCATCAAAATCGAATGGTGCTACGCTCGTTCCTGCCTGGTTCAGCGTAAATATCACGCCCGCCGTATTTATGGTCGCTGTCCGCGAGGCTCCGGTATTTGCAAGGTAGTTAAAAGTGACAGTTCCGTTTCCGGTTCCTGTCGAATTTCCCAATGTGACCCAACTGCTACTTTCCACTGAAAACCAAGTGCAGGCTGGATGTGAAGCCGTCAGATTATATGTGAAGGAACCGGCGATAGCGTTTACAGATACGCTAGCGGGAGCAAGCGAATACGTGCAGGTTCCTGTCTGATTGACGGTAAAGTTTTGGCCGCCGACCGTGATCACACCGCTTCTTGCCGCCCCCGAATTAGCCGCGGCCTGGTAGAAGATAGTTGCCGGACCCGTTCCTCCACTTCCCGCAAGTATGGTAATCCACGAAGCATTCGAAGTGCCTGCCCAATGGCAACCGGCGGCAGTATTCAGGCTGAAGGAGCTATTGCCGCCGCCGATCGGTACACTTTGACTGGTCGGATTCAATGAATACGTACAGGTCGAAGCTGACTGGTTCACAGTAAATATTTGACCGCCAACCGTTATCGTACCCGTTCGCGCTGCACCGGTATTTGCAGAGTATAAATAGACGACAACGGCGTCGCCAGTGCCAGAAGAAAAAAATGTGGTCAACCAAGCCTGATTACTCGTCAAAGTCCATGAACAGGTCTCGTCGGACGCATCGAGTTGGTATGTACCCGATCCTGAGAAAGGCGCTACGTTTGCACCCGTCGGAGAAATGCTAAATGTACAGCCGCTCGATTGGTTAACCGTGAATGTCCGCGTGCTGGTGGACGTACCGTTGTTGTACGAAACTGTGATTGTCCCGCTACGACCTCCGCCGACAGTTGCGGCAACGGTGAAATTGACCGTTCCCATCGGCGTGCTACCGATTGTGATCCACGGCGCGTTACTCGTTGCTGTGTAGGTACATCCAACCGAATTAATCACCGTAAAGTTTCCCGCCCCGCCTGCCGCGCCAATGGAAGTGGAGGTCGGGCTCAACGTCATGTCAGCGCATTTATTACGTGCCTGCGAAAACTCTGAGGTATTGCCTACCGAATCAGTGGCAGTAGCTGTGATGAACGTGCCAGTTGTTGCAATGTTGACCGAGAATGTCGAGTCGAAGGTTGCGTTGCCGCTCGCATCGGTAGTTACGCTTGTTGTGCCGAGGTAATTTCGACCTTCGCCAAAGCCGCTGGCGTCAACGGCGGTATTTCCAAAAAACTCTAGCATGAACGTTTGATTTGCCGAGCTATTAAAAGTGCCTTGAACATTGGTCGAGCTGTTCTGAGCACTAAAACTGGTGATTACGGGAAAATTCTGCAAGTTATTGGCTCCGGTATCAGGGTCGCCCGGATCGTTTGGTGTTACGCCGACCGTGCCAAGGTCGATGCCGAGATTGTCATTCCCAAAAATCCGATTTCGCTGGAAACGATTTCTGATTCCTCCGTCTCCATTGATCCCGGCACGATTAAAAGCGATCAGATTGCCCTCGCTAGCGCCTGAGCCGCCGATCTTGTTGTCAAAAGTTCCGCCGCCGAGGATCACTCCGTCAGCACCGTTTCCGACGTCACTGTTGGCGCTAAGATTGGTACCGATCGCATTAGCCTGAACCCAATTGTTCGATGTGTTATTGTCGGCAATAAAAACACCAAAATTATTGGCACTAATGACATTACCGAGCCCCGGCAGTCCGATCTTGTTAGGGCTGGTGTTAATGAAATTTACGGTCGCACCCGCTCCGGCGAGCAGGGCAACACCACTCGCTCCATTACCTAGAGCAACGCCGCCGGATATATCGACACCGATGAAATTACCGACCACGTTGTTGCTGACGGCTCCGGAGCCGGTGATGTTAACGCCGTCATTATTGTTGCCGCTAATTACGTTACGTGTAGCACCGGTCGGGTCACCGACATTAACACCGATCGTGTTCGAGAGATAAACGCCGTTTATTGAGTTCCCGTTGTCGCTGGTGCCATTGCTGGTGCCGAGGTAATTATTGAGAATATTGATGTTTTGAACACCGCGATCTTGAGTAGCGGACGCAGCGATCAGCACGCCACTCCCACCATTCGAATAAATTAAATTCCTATGCTGCGGCTGGTCGCCGCCTATTCGAACATTGCGCGAATTTTTGGACAGCGTAGCGCTAAATCCCATGCTAATGCCGTCACCGCCGTTGTTACGAATCTCTAAGCCTTCGAAGATCGCACCTATGGCTGCTTGCGCCCATATTCCGCTCCCCGGACAATTTTCCAGCACCATATTCCGGATTTGCGAACCTGATTCTAAGGACATTTCGATGCAGTTTGTTCCAGCTGGGGAACCGCTACCGGAGACAACAAGTTTAGAGCCGTTCGGCTTGATGCCGTCGATATCGTCATTTTGACCAACATGGGTTGGGACAGCCGTCGCGTTATTGTTGGTGACAAGTATGTCGTCGGCAAATGAACTTCCAACACCGGTTAAAACAACCCAACCCGGACTTGCGTCGCAGGCAGGGCCGGCTGCGGCAAAAGTCGCGCCCGTAATCTGGTTTCTTTCGCCATTCGTTAGGATAGTTCGACCTGAATTGATTTCCATGCCGAGCCCAATTCGAATAGCTTCAGAAAAGCTCACTGCGGAATCACACGAAAGCGGATTCCCCGAAGCGTTGATGTTGATCGTTCCGGCTGATGCGAGATTAGTTCCCGCTATCAAAACCGCTAAAATGAGTACTGTTCTTAATTTGAAATGTTGCATTCTGCCTCCGTAAATAAATGTGCGTTCAGGGTTTTCCGCTACCACGGCCGCTTTTGGTAGTGGGTAACAAATGCATCACCATCAACCATTAGCATTGGGTCGCCGGTTTTAGGGTGATTGCGGCGTTCAAGCGTATAAGTTGTTGTCGTCCCGCTATTTGAACGAGCTGTCAGCGAATTTGAGGTTGCACTCCAGCGTCCGGAATCTCGACTCGACGAATTAGAGCCACCGTAGATGTTCGAATTGCTTGTTGCGCCGGAATACTCATATGTCCCATTACTATTCAGAGTGAAACACAGGTCAGATTGGCGACCGCCGCCGCTGGCGTTCACGTTTGCCGAGTAACACCATTTGCCCACGAGATCCTGCGGATTCCCGCCGCCGCCGCTATTTCCGGTTCCCTTTATCCGCATCGCGAGAGCTTCGTCGTATCCGTCTTTGTCGGTTTTCTCGTACATGACCTTGCGTCCATCAAACCAGACCGTGAGAATGTCGCCTTTGAGTTGAAAGGGCATATCGAGTGAACCTTCGTTCGAGGTCAGTACCAGCGACCTGCCAAGGACGGACCATTGATAGCGTTCTCCGCTGATGACGACCACGCCTTTTGGCTTAAATTCAACAGTAGCCTCGCTGCTTATCCAGTACCCGATCAATGCGGCCTCTGTCTCTTTTTTAGTCTGCGAAAAGGCATCAGTAGCAAACGACGCTATGATCAGGGCCGCGACCAACAGAATGCATTTTTGGGTTTCGCCACCGGTTCTGCTCGAAATTGTTTTCCTGGGTGTTCTTGCTTCAGTCAATGCTAGTTTGCGTATCATTTGAATTCTCCTTTTCGATCTCTTGTTTTGTCATTTACATCTGTACCCACGTCATCCACTGCCGCTAGTTCAAGCGGTGAGAGGTCAGCGGTCCGCGAGTTAGTTTGTTCGATGCCTTTGTCCGAATCCGACGGGGCTGTGCTGTAAGTAATTCTCTCAGTAAGTCGTTCGATCGTTATTCGATTTGTCGATATCTTCATATACTCAGTTTCTTCTCCGGCTTCGGATCAGAATTTTGTTGATTGCACTCCCAGTTTTAGCGTATTATCGAAATCAAAAGCCTTTAACCCAGCTTTAATCTCGCTAAAATTTGCCTTTATATGAGCGAGCAGACGCATAGAACCTACGAATTCAGTGAATTCCGCCTGATAACCGAGGACGGAACTCTTTGGCGTGGGACGGAACGTGTCGCGGTCACTCAGAAGGCGGTTGAGATGTTGACGCTTTTACTCCAGAATCGAGGACGCGTGGTCACTCGAGACGAGATCCTCGAACGGCTATGGCCGGATACCTACGTCGACGAAAATAATCTTTCGGTAACCGTTTCAATGCTCCGAAAGGCTTTCGGTGAAAGGGCGGGCAGCGCAAAAATGATCGAAACGATCCCGCGGAAGGGTTATCGCTTCAACGGAGATGTAAGATTTTCGACCGTTGATGTCATCGTGGCTGAACGGGAATATACCCGTGCCGTGATCGAACACACGCAGATCGATGACCCAGGGGCTGGCCTAGCGATCGCACAACTCCAATCGCGCACAAAGCGACAACGAGCCTTGTTAGGATTGATCGCGGGCTGTCTCATCGGCCTGGCCGGATTATTTGGCTGGAGCTACACTCAAGGCAAAGGGCCGTTTTCTTCGCCAGCGGGGCATTCGGTCGCGGTAATGCCGCTAAAAGATCTATCAATGGACGAAAACGGACGCCAGCTCGCATTCGGCTTGGCAGACTCGTTGATCGCAAGACTCTCGACAATTCGCGGGCTGTCAGTCCGACCGATGAGCGCTGTGACACCGTTGGTCGATCGGGATCTGTCGGCGGTTGATGTGGGTAAGCAACTCGGCGTCGATGCTGTTCTCGAGGGCACGATCCAGCGGAACGGTGACAACTACCGAATTTCGATCCATCTAGTTAGCATTAAAGACAATCAGGTAGTATGGGCAAACGTGCTTGAGCATCGCTCGTCAGAGATCTTTGATTTTCAGCGTCTCATCTCTTCGCAAGTTGCGGATGCCCTTTCGTTCCGGCTATCGAACCAGGATCGTCGTCAGCTTGCAAGCCGCCCGACTGAAAATGCTGAGGCCTATAGTGAACACCTGCTCGGCAGATTTTTTTTAAACAAGCGCACGTCCGTCGATCTCGAAAAAGCTATCCTGCATTTTGAAAGGGCCATCGAGCGTGATCCTCGATTTGCGGAACCACATGCAGGCATGGCTGCGGCCTATATGCTTCTTAGCGATTCCGGTTTTGCCGGGCTCCCACCCGGGCAGGGCTATCCAAAGGCAATAAGTTTCGCGTCAAGAGCCATAGAACTGGACGAAACCGTCGCCGAGGCTCACGCCGTACTTGGAAGTGTCATGACGGGCTATAGCTGGAATCCCGTTGAGGGCGAAAGACAACTCCGACGCGCGATCGAACTCAATCCGTCGCTCTCAACCGCTCATCTTTGGCTTGGGTGGAACTTGATCGTGCAGCAACGGTTCTTTGAGGCTGATGAGGCCATCGGACGGGCTGCCGAACTCGATCCGACATCTCTGATCATTGCAACTGATCTCGGCTATCCCGCATTTTTGTCCGGCGATTACGAACGGGCAACGGAGCGTTTTCGGTCGGCACTTGATAGGGACAAAAATTTCATTGCGGCACGATTTAACCTTTGGCGTTCGCTTTTCTACGGCGGCCGCCATGACGAAGCGTCGGCCGAGCTAAACGCCATTTCAGCTTTGGTGCCCAGTGACGCACCGATATTCATGATGGCTCGCGGCTGTACCTTTGCTCGTCAAGGAAAATTGCAGGAGGCTAAACACCTATATCGTAACTTGCGGGAACGGCAGGCATCAGGCGAATTTATAACGCCGAATTTCACGGCAACGCTAGCCGCTGAACTGAACGAGACGGATGGTTTTTTTGAGGATCTCGAAAAGTTTTTAAGCGATCGAAATGACTATACGCTGTACTTGAGATTTGCCCCGGAGTTCAAACAATATCATTCGGACCCGCGGTTTCAGAGTGTTTTGAGCCGAGCGGGCTTAGGAGGTTGAATTGACGACAGATCCGACAAACTACACCGAATTCTGGGATTTCTACGTAGCAGAGCATAGCCTGCCGGCGACGCGCGTGCTGCATTTCGTTGGGACGTCGCTCGGGATTGCTTTGCTTATTTTTTTCGTCGTTCGCGGGCAGTGGTATTTTTTTCCTGCGTTCTTTGTTGTCGGGTATGCCTTCGCGTGGTTCGCACATTTTGTTGTCGAGAAGAATAAACCAGCCAGCTTTCGCTTCCCGTTCTGGTCGTTTATCAGCGATTTCAAAATGATGTGGTATATGCTGACCGGTCGGATGGGAGGCGAGGTTAAACGTGTTCTGGGTGAAAAGGAATTCGCCGCCGGTGCCTCGCAGAAAGTTCAGCTTTAGCTGTTTGTAGCGTAGAATTGCACATATGCTGGCCGGCGAACTAATAAATATCAACTCTAACGCACTCAATACGACGATAGAGTTTTTGACCGCGATGGTCACACCTGCTTTGTTGATCTCGGCGACGGGCTCACTCGTCCTTTCCACATCGACACGGCTCGGCCGCGTTGTCGATCGCGTGCGGCAACTCGAGGTTCGATTGGGCGAGCTGATATATGTTGAGCATCGCGACGAGATCCCGCTTTACGACAAGCGTGTCGAGGTCGTCGTCGACCTTTTGGATAAGGTGACGAGCAGGTCGCGCATCCTCCAGAGAGCTCTCGGGACCTTCTATTACGGAATCGGAGCGTTTGTTCTCACCAGCGTATTGATCGCGACCGCGGCTTTTTTCTCCAGTTATCGAGTGCTCCAACTCCTGCCGATCGTCATCGGGATCGGCGGCATCATGTGCCTGTTTTACGGTAGCTATTTGATGATCAGAGAAACGCGTATGGCAACGGCGACAGTAAACGCGGAGATGGATTTCACCTGGGAGCTTGCCCGGAATGTCGCTCCCGTAGAGGTGACCAGCAAGTATGCCAAACATGGTAAACACAAAGGCATGGACACCGCAAAACTCAAGGAGAAACGTGGACGCAAGGTATCTAACACTCTTGGCGGAGAATAAACTGCACGACCGCGTCGAGCGGCTCGAACAAATGCTTGCCTCCTGTAACGTCTGTCCAAAAGATTGCGGCAATGATCGTCTCAACAACGAGATCGCCGCCTGCTATTCCGGCAAACTTCCGATAGTCTCGAGTTATACCGCCCATTTCGGCGAAGAGCCTTGCCTTTCCGGTACGAATGGCGCCGGAAATATCTTTTTCGGTAACTGCAATCTTCGCTGTGTTTATTGTCAGAATTACCAGATCTCACAGACCTGGAAAACGCAGCAAAAGAACGAGATAACTTGCGAACGCCTGGCGGAAATGATGCTCGAACTGCAATCGAAAGGCTGTCACAACATCGGCTTTGTCTCGCCAACTCATTTTGCCCCGCAGATGGCACGCGGAATATTGATCGCTGCCGAAAACGGACTTCGTTTGCCGATCGTTTACAACACGAACGCCTACGACTCGGTCGAGGTTTTGAGATTGCTCGACGGCATCGTTGATATTTATCTGCCCGACCTGAAATACGCCGATTCGGACGCCGGATTTCAGTATTCGAAGATTCGCGATTACAAAGAGCACGCCCGGGCCGCGATCAAGGAAATGCACCGACAGATGGGAGACACGCTCCAGTTTGGCGACGACGGATTGCTAAAAAGCGGCCTGATGATCCGCCTGCTGGTTCTCCCAAACGACATCGCCGGTATCGAGGACAATCTCCGCTGGATCCGAGACGAGCTCGGCCCCAAAACCGCGATCTCGCTCATGGCCCAATACTACGCCACCAACAAAGCCGCCACCGACGACCGCTACATCCTACTGTCCCGCCGCATCTCCGAGGGCGAATGGTTTGAGGCCGTCAGCCTACTAAACGACCTCGGCATCGAGGAAGGCTTCATGCAGGAATACGAATC
>JBBRUA010000017.1:0-19883 GCA_038248245.1 Pyrinomonadales bacterium
CATCCAGATGATTGATGGTTCGGTATACTCGGTCAGGCCGAATAGTACGGTTGTCGTTCGAGATACCACTTCCTTATTCGGCGGAAAGAATGTTCGGGTGCGGGTCGATGACGGACAGTTGAATGTGCGTACGGAAGATCAGCCGGATAATGCGAAGAATATTGTCGAACTTGGCGAGAGCGAAAACCAGCTGATGCCCAAGACCGACGCCAGTTTTAATGCTGACGGCGAGAACGGTGGCGAGATACGAATCAGTCGCGGCGGCGTCGAGACGACGCTTGGCGGTGAAAAGACCACGATCGGCGAGAATGAGTTTGCGACGGTTAACGGATCGAAATTATCTGCCCGAGAAAAACTGCTTGCACCGCCCCGACCTACTTCTCCTGGAAATTCTGCACAAATAATTGATTCGTCGGGGGTTGGAGCAGCGGTCAATTTCGCATGGCAAGATCCGGAAGGAAACCCGGCAGCAAGTTTTTATCTCCAGGTCGCGAGATCCTCAACCTTCGCGTCGGATTCAATAATGGTTGATCGGAACGGAATGCAAACGAAAGAGTTTCGGCTCGCAGGTCTTTCGCCGGGCACATATTATTGGCGCGTCAAGGCTACAGCCAAATCAGGGCAGACCACCAACTGGAACGACGCATGGAAATTCTCGGTCGTCAGAAACGGAGCGAGTGTTTCCATTAATGCGAGTGATTGGCGAGTCGAGGGAGTCGGCGGCGGCATTTATCTGATCAGCGGACGGACACACGCGGGAATGGCAGTTCGGGCGGCTGGACGCGATACCTTTGCCGGCTCTGACGGAACATTTAAGTTGCAAGTCTCATCACCATCGACCGAGGTTGCAGTTGAGATCGGGGATGACCGGGGGAATCGCGGCGGATTTATTATTTCTCTGCGAAGCGGCAACCTGCTAAGACGCTACTAACGCAAGTCGGAGTCAATATCGGAGTCGGACATCAGCATAACAACAATGCAAGAGAAAGCCGAAGAAGTGGGCGGCTGATAATTGCGCTTGTTTTGACATTCGTCTATATGATCGCCGAGGCTGTCGGCGGATGGATCACAAATTCGCTGGCGCTGATCGCCGATGCCGGACATATGCTGACCGACGTCGCGGCGATGGGTCTCACGCTCGGTTCTTTCTGGTTCGCCACGCGGCCTGCGACCGCGAAAAAAACCTTTGGGTATTACCGTTTGGAGATACTGGCAGCTTTTATCAACGGCGTCGCCCTCGTTCTGCTGTCTATTTGGGTTATTTACGAAGCATATATTCGCTGGGCATCTCCCCAGCCGGTGCTGGGATTTGAGTTAACGTTGATCGCGAGCGGCGGTCTGGTAATAAACATTATCGCGGCTTACCTGCTGCATGCCGATCACAAACATGACCTGAATATGCGCGGAGCTTTTCTGCACGTTGTCGGAGATCTGCTCGGCTCGGTGGCGGCTATTGCGGCGGGCGTGATGATACTTGCCTTCGGCTGGCTCTGGGCTGATGCGGTGTGCAGTATCCTGATCAGCCTGATAATTATTTACGGTGCATGGCGATTGGTTGCCGAATCGGTCAACGTCCTGCTTGAAGGCACTCCGCGTCACATCGATCTTGCGTCTGTCGAATCTACGATCCTGCAAACGGCGGGTGTCGGCGGAGTTCACGACCTGCACGTTTGGACGATCTCCTCAGGCATCGAAGCATTATCCGCCCATATCAGTCATGACGATTCGGTTGTTCACTCCGATCTTCTCGCGGCGGTTCGCGACCGTCTGCACGATAAATTCGGTATCGATCACCTCACCATCCAAATGGAGACGCTAAGCCGCGAGACGGAGGCTGTGTACCTTTGCGAAACCGGAACACGTTGCTTCGAACCCGCCAAACAGCTCTAAATGGCCACGATCGATCTAAAATACGGCAAGACATCGATTCCGTTCGAATACAACGGAGATCAATTCGAAGTTCTTGGAGCCACGAATCGGCAGAATTCATTGACCGACGCGGAGATCGGCAAACGCCTCGACGCGCCGATCGATTCACTGCCGATCGAAGAGATCGTTAATCCGGGCGAAAGCATTTTGATCGTGGTTCCTGATGCGACTCGACAAACGGGTTGCGGCCAAGTCATAAATCTTCTCGTCAGACGCCTCATCGCGAACGGTTCTCCGCCGTCTGACATTACAATAATTTTTGCGACCGGTATTCATCGTAAGGTTACCGAAGCGGAGAAAGCTGAGATACTGACGCCATTCATCGCTCAGCGAATAAAAACGCTGGACCACGACCCGCGTGATCTGGCGAAATTGATACGTCTCGGTGAAACCAGCGGCGGCATTCCCGTGGAGTTGAATCGGGCTCTCGTCGACAACCATCATGTCATTCTCATCGGCGGGATCGGCTTTCACTATTTCGCGGGGTTTACTGGCGGCCGAAAGCTTGTCTGTCCCGGCCTCGCTTCATCTAAGACGATCTCAACGACGCATAAGCTGGCTTTCAACTGCGAGACAATGGCACGGCGTGATAGCGTTCATAGCGGCTTGCTAGACCGCAATGAGGTGCATAATGCCTTTATCGAAGCGGTGAGTAAAGTTAGTCCGGGGTTTGCCATCAGTACGATCGTTGATGACGACGGCAGCGTTACCGATCTGTTCTGCGGCGATTGGATCACCTCTCACCGGGCCGCATCTGACGAATATGCCGGCGGTCACACGATCAAGATCGCCGGGAAACGCGATCTGGTAGTCGTCAGCTCCGGCGGCTTTCCGCATGACATCAACCTGATCCAGGCTCACAAGGCTCTAGATGCAGCTTCATACGCATGTAACGATGGCGGAACGATCGTCCTCGTAGCCGAGTGCCCCGACGGAATGGGACGAAACGATTTTTTGAAGTGGTTTGAAACTGGAACGAGCCAGAAGCTGGCAGAGAAGCTTTGCGAAAAATATCAGGTAAACGGGCAGACCGCCTGGAGCCTTTTGCAGAAAGCTGAGCGTTTCGACATTCAAGTTATCAGCTCGCTTGATTCAAATGATTTAATAACGATGCGTTTACGTCCACTAAACGAAATAAGCCGCGTTTCAACCGATAGGTCGAAACGCGGCTACATCTTGCCTAATGGCGCGAAGTTTATGATCCAGAGGTAATTATTTAACTTCAAAGGTTCTGGCGATCGAGTCCGTCTGATTGCGTATCGTTCGCAGCGAATCCTTCAAACCTGTAAACCGGATAACATATACGCTAGTGTCGTTTGCCCGAAGAAAATAGAATCTGCCGCTCATCGGTTTGCCGGCACGGACAAACTCGTAATTGAAGGCAATCCCACGCAACTTACCCGCAAAGTTCTCATCCTTTCCAGCGACATAACCCGGCAGAAACTGCAATTTTTGCTCTTCGTCACGAATAATGTCGGTCGTCAAATTGTCCTTTTGCGTGTTCAACCGCCTGACCTCAAGGTGTCCGTCGATGCGGTCACCATAGACGTATTCGACGTTGGGGCTCGTCGCCGAGGGTTTGACCGTCATCTTCCATTTAGCGTCGGGCAGGCCAAAAGTGTAGCCCGCGTTTGCATCCGCAAAGGTCTCATTCTGCGCGAATGCGGCCGACGCGAATACGAAGGTTAATGCCAAGGCTTGAAAAATCGCTGATCTGAGTCGCTGCATAGTGATTTTATCTTACAATAACTGCGAAAAAATACGTCAACTTATTTCCGTATTTCATTGATTTTGATGCGCGATCGGGCGAAAATGTTGTATTTCGGAAGGTATTCAATTTAATATCGGTTACGTTTTTTCGCCTTTCTGAGGTGGGCGGACGTCTAAACTGTGGACGCACTCGACGCGTATATATTTTCGAGGGGTAAAAGTTTTATGAGAAAGTTCATTCCTGCACTACAAAAACTGACGGCGATGCTGATGGTTGTATCTTTGTTTTCGCCGATCCTGGCGACCGGCATCGATACAAAGCCGAAAGCAAAGTCATTATCCGATAATCAGAAAATTATTCACATATTGAACCGCCTTGGTTTCGGGGCACGACCGGGCGATGTCGAAAAGGTGAGGGCCATAGGTATCGAGAAATACATAGACCAACAGCTAAATCCTAAGGCGATAACCGACACATTGGCGGAGAACAAGGTCAAGAATCTTGATGTTTTCGGCATGTCCACATCTGAGCTTTTCGCAAAATATCCGAATCCGGGAGCGTTGCTTCGCCAGATCGAAGGCACCAGAAATAACACGAAGAAAAGCGCGCAGAACGGGATAACGCCCGTCGCTCCGCAGGATCAGGCCGATGTGTCGGACGCGGATAAGAAGGAACGACGCCAAAAGATCGCCGAACTTTACCGCGAATACGACCTGAAACCGGCGGCCCAGATGATGCCGCAGATCGTCGGCAACCGGGTTTTGCGTGCCGTTTACTCCGAAAAGCAACTTCAGGAAGCGATGGTCGATTTCTGGCAGAATCATTTTAATGTTTACTCTGGCAAAGCGGCGGTTCGCTGGTTCATACCGAGTTATGAGCGAGATGTTTTAAGACCGAATGCACTTGGTAATTTTAAGGATCTGCTACTCGGAACTGCCCAACATCCGGCGATGCTCTTCTTTCTCGATAATTTCGAATCAGTTTCGCCAAATGCACAATCAAACGGTAATGGTGCGAATGCACTGCGAATGCAGAAGGTCATCGCCCGCGGAGGCGAACTTCCGCCCAAGGCACGCGAACGTCTTAAACAACAGTACGGCATCAATGATGCTCAGCTTGATCAGCGGTTGAACGATATGCAGAAAGCCCCGGCCGCTCAGCCCAAACGCGCAAAACGCGGGATCAACGAGAATTACGCCCGTGAACTGATGGAACTTCACACTCTCGGCGTCGATAACGGCTACACACAGGTGGATATTGTTGAGGTCGCGAAATGTTTTACGGGCTGGACGATCGCCGATCCACGCGGCTATCGAAAGGCGGCGGCAAGTACGATCCAAGGTAATGAAGAACGTCGGCTGAATAGATTGCAGCGTGTTCAGGGCGTTCCGGATGGTGTCGAAAGCGGCGAATTCTATTTCAATCCCAAAGTTCACGACAACGGCGAAAAGACGGTTCTGGGACAAAAGATAAACGAAGGCGGAATTAAGGACGGTCTAAAAGTGATTGATATTTTGGCCGGCAGCCCCGCAACCGCAAAGTTTATCGCCCGTAAACTTGCCGGAAAATTCGTCAGTGATAACCCGAGCGATGCATTCGTCGGCCGGATAGCCGATGCGTTTCACAAATCGGGCGGCGATATTAAGGTGACGCTTAAGACGATGTTTACAGATAAGGAATTTTACGCTCCGGAAAACTATCGGGCAAAGATCAAAACTCCGTTCGAGTTAGCGGTTAGCTCGATTCGAACGCTCGGTGCCGACACAAACGCGAGTCCCGCGTTCCTCGCCATGTTAAACAAACTCGGCGAGGTGCCGTATGGCTATCAGGCCCCGACCGGTTACCCGGACACTGCCGAAGACTGGGTCAATACGGGTGCACTTCTTGAACGGCTGAACTTTGCCGTCGCGATAGCGAGCAATCGCATTCCGGGAACTATGGTCGATCTGAAGGCCTATGAATCGAAAGATAAATCCGCAGTCCTCAACGAGGCGATCGACTCGATACTTGATGGCGATGTGTCAGCGGCGACGCGGGCGAATCTATTGAAGCAGCTAGAACAGCCCTTGCCGGAAGTAAAAGGAGGAATCGAAATAAATGACTCCGAGATGAACGGAGCGTCAATGACCGGTGGAGGCAAGAAAGGCTCCGGGCAAAATCGTCAGGCACGGCTTATGAACCCGAGCGGTAATCCTGACGTGTTCAAGGCCGTCAGTCTCGTATTAGGTTCACCGGAGTTTCAACGTCAGTAAATATCGCTGATCTATTTGCGGGCCGGTCGTCAGTATTCTGATCGCCGGCCATTTTAATTTAGGTATTACATGGCCGCGGGTTCGGGCATTTACCCGTCATCTGTAATCTCGTCAATCGATCATTTATTGTTAGAAAATTCAGTTTGGAGAATGGGCAACTTGAAATAGGTGTCGCCGCAAGACTTGAGGCAAGATCAGGAACGTAAGGACGTGTATAAGGTTTTCAGATTCTCGATGTGAGATTCGATGCTGAAAGTCTTCTGAGCAAAATCATAGGCTCGACTCCCAAGTTCGTTCCGAAGACCTACATCACCGCCCAGTTTTTTCAGCTTTTCGGCAAGACCGTCAGCGTTTTGAGTTTCGAAGATCTCAGCATATTTACCCTCGTGCGAGACTTCGAGGTGCGGCGGTATATCTGAAAGTATGCACGGTTTTTTCGACAGCATTGCCTCCAACAGGGCGATCGGCAGGCCTTCGTGAATAGAGGATAAAACGTAGATGTCGAGCGAATTCACGACATTCGCCACATCATCGCGGCGACCTAAAAAGTGGACCCGGCCCATAAGGTTCGCTTCGCGGCAAATATCGACGCAATGCTTGTATTTTTCTTCGCCGCCGACCTCGGTGCCCCCGACGAGAATGAGATGGGCATTGGGCAGTTCGGCGGCGATCATCGCAAACGCACGGCAGAGCGTAATCTGATCTTTTCGCGGAGCCGAATAAAAATGGGCGACCATGCCGAACAGAAGAGCACCCGACGGCAGACCAAGTTCTTGCCGCAGACCAACGCCGGTGGGTTTGAGCCGTTCGGTATCAACGGCGTTATAAATGACATGAAAGTTTTTGGTCACATCGACGTTTTCTGACTCGGCCAGCCATTTCAGAAGGCCGTTCGAACATGCAATATTCGCGGACATTCGTGGAATGAGAAAGTTCATCGTCGTTCTTTCTTTCAAACCGGAATAAAAGCCTTGGAAGCTCAATACATTTTTTGTTCCCGTACCGATCGTTGCCAGATATGCATGCATTCCGGCAACGGCCTGATACGTGTGAACGATATCGATCTGTTCGTTACGAATCAGGCTCCGAAGTTTTCCGACGAGAAACGGATCGATCGGCAGGGTACGCTGAAAGCGGTGAAAAGCAACTCCGGAGGAGCTAAAATCCGCTTCGAGAGAACCTCCGCCCGTCGCGGCAAAGGTAAGGTCGAGCTTGTTTTGTTTTGCGTTCCGGCATACATCGAGTATCAGCATCTCAGCACCGCCGCGGTTTAATGAGTCGAGTATGTGCAGAACCTTCATTTATTATCTATCGTTTACTTTTGACGTTTTCGCGGCTGTCGCTTAGGTTTTATTATTATGAACAGCGAAGTTTTCGTCGTGGTGCCATCATACAATCATGCCCCGTATATCGAAACTTGCCTACGTTCCATTATTGATCAAACGGTTCATCCGGCCAAACTGCTGGTGATCGACGACGGATCGAAAGACAATTCTCCGTCGATAATCGACACGGTTTTGAAAGATTGCAAGTTTGACTCGGAACTCATCGTTCGCGAGAACCGTGGCCTTTGCCGAACGTTAAATCAAGGGCTGGCACTTAGTAGCGGTAAATATTTTGCGTACATCGGTTCTGATGATTTCTGGTGGCCAACATTTATCGAAGCGAGGCTAAAATTAATGGAGGCCCGCGATTCGGCGGTTCTCGGCTACGGGCACGCGTATTTAGTTGGGGAAGATGGCAAACCTTTCGATTCGACGGCAGATCACACCGACTCGTGGGGCAGTTATCCTGACGGGAATGCCCGGGAGATGTTGATGAAAGGCATCGCCCCGATCAGTTCGACGATATTTTACCGGCGTTCGGCAATCGAAAATGTAAGATGGAACGTCGATTCGCAGCTCGAGGATTACGAAATGTATCTGCGGCTAATGAATCTGGGCGATTTTGCATTCGATCCGCAGGTGCTGTCCGCTTGGCGAGATCACGGTTACAATACGAGCAAGAATCGCCTTATGATGCTAAATGAGGTAATCGGAGCTCAGGATAGGAATATCGCCGGATTCGGCATCGACCGGAAAACGCTCGATAAGGTCCAGACCGGAACCAGATTTATGTACGCCCGTGATCTGCTGCAGCATGGTGCCAAGCTTGCTTCGTTGCGGCTCGCAAAGGGGAACTGGCGAGGAACAACTTCAAAAAGCGAACTCTTTAAGTATTGTATCCGCCAATTGGTACCGATGAGCGTGATCAGATTGTGGCGGCGTTTGAAATAATAGTTTTCGGAAAATACAGTGTCGAGCGAAGAAATAGAAAGTATCAAACCTATACATATCGAGCCGCGCGGTTCGCGCGTCGGACTCGACCTGCGCGAACTGTGGGCATATCGCGAACTGCTGTATTTTCTGACGCTGCGTGATATCAAGATCCGTTATAAACAAACGGCTATCGGCGTTGCGTGGGCAGTTTTGCAGCCGGTTGTAACTACGGCGATCTTTACGGTGATTTTCAGTACCTGGGCTCGTTTTGAGACGGCTGATATAGCGTATCCGTTATTTGTCTTGAGCGCACTGGTCATCTGGCTATTCGCTTCGACATCGATCACGGTTGCGAGCAATAGCTTTGTGAATAATGCGAACCTTGTCACCAAGGTCTATTTTCCACGTCTGATCGTTCCGTTTGCAGCGACGCTGGCAAGTTTGTTCGACCTCATTTTTAGTGTAGCGATCTTGATCATACTGATGGTCTATTACGGCGTTGTCCCGACGACCCAATTATTGCTCGCTCCTGTATTTATCATCCTTGCGCTTGTTTTGGCGGCGGCGTTTGGCACTTTGCTATCGGCGTTGACTGTTCGTTACCGTGATGTGAAATT
Organism: Pyrinomonadales bacterium; assembly: GCA_038248245.1. GTDB lineage: Bacteria > Acidobacteriota > Blastocatellia > Pyrinomonadales > Pyrinomonadaceae > OLB17. The sequence continues at coordinate 8,768 of JBBRUA010000017.1, forward strand.
TGCGTTGCCGTTTTCACTGCAGGTCTGGATGATCGCGTCCCCGATCTTTTACCCGGTATCGATGCTGTCAGAAAAATGGCGGCTAGCATACGCAATAAATCCGTTAACCGGTGTGATCGACGGATTTCGCAGTTCCTTGTTCGGCCTTCCATTCAATTGGCCGATAATCGGGGTTTCGTCTGGTTCAATTATCGTGCTTTGCTTAATTTCAATTGTCGTATTCAAACGAATGGAGGATGATTTCGCGGATATCATTTAGACGATGCAAGTGATAAAAGTCGAACATCTTTCTAAGCAGTATGCGATCGGAGGCACGACGCACAATACGCTCCGCGATGCGGTCGGCGGTTTTTTCCGTCGTAATTCGGCGCCGTCTCTTCAAATATTCAATGCACTTGACGGCATCAATTTTACCGTTAGCGAAGGCGAAACGCTTGGTATAATCGGAAGTAACGGTGCGGGGAAATCGACGTTATTAAAAATTCTTTCGCGAATAACAAAACCGACCTCGGGATCGGCAGAGATCCGCGGCCGCGTGGGCAGTTTGCTCGAGGTCGGCACCGGTTTTCACAACGAACTTTCCGGCCGGGAAAATATCTACCTAAACGGCGCGATCCTCGGGATGAAAAGATCCGAGATCGAGAGTAAATTTGCCGAGATCGTGGAGTTCTCAGAGATCGAGAAATTTCTTGATACTCCGGTCAAGCACTACTCGAGCGGGATGTATATGCGTCTAGCGTTCTCGATCGCGGCGCACCTGGAGCCCGAGGTCCTGATCGTTGATGAGGTTCTAGCAGTGGGCGACGCGTCTTTTCAGAAGAAATGTCTTGGAAAAATGCGCGAGGTTGGCGAGAAAGGACGAACCGTAATATTCGTCTCTCACGATATGAACGCGATCACTCGGCTTTGCGACCGCGTGATCTGGCTCAAGGACGGCACGATTCGGATGGACGACGAGGCGAAAAAAGTCGTCGGTGCCTATCTTCATGAACAGGCGAATTTGGGAGCCGAACGGACTTGGGAAGATGGCGATTCCGCTCCGGGCAACGAATATGCGCGACTTAGAAGTTTAAGAGTTTGCGACGAAAACGGCGAAAGCATTCAAACTGCCGATATAAGACGTCCGGTGGGGATCGAAATGATATATCAGGTCTTAAAAGCCGGAAAAGTCATGGTGCCGAATCTGCATTTTTTCGACGAATCGGGAACGTGTATTTTCGCCTCTCACGACTGGGACAGTAAATGGCGGACAGAGCCGCGAACCGTGGGTAGATTTACAAGCACGGTATGGATTCCGGGCAATTTTCTTTCAGAAGGGTCGATCTTTGTCGGTGTCGCCGTGACCACCTACGAGCCGCTGGAGGTTCATTTTGTCGAGTGGGACGCGGTCACATTCAATGTTATCGACAGTCTTGACGGCGACTCGGCTCGTGGTGATTACGCTGGTCTAATGCCGGGAGTTGTGCGGCCGGTCCTGCGTTGGGAAAATGAATAAGAATCAGATCTTTCGCAAATAAAAACACGCCTGATCGCCTTTGCCACTTGCGTTTAGTTCATCCGTTTCCCGTTGCCACTGCTCGAGTTGCTCAGCAGTAAAAATGCTTTCCTCGACCACTCCACGATATGCTTTTTGATCATTCATAGCGATGTCTCGAGCATATTGTTCGCTCGCGAAAAACTGAAAGATCTCAGAATCATAGACGACCTTTTCCACCGCGAATCCGTTCGATTCGGCGAGTTGGCGAAAACTCTTCTCGGTATATAAAAATAAATGCCTCGGCGGATCTAGCTGTACCCAGTCGACGCCGTACCGTTCCCAAGCATAGTTGATGAGCGGGATCCGGATCAGGCAGTATTTGTTGGGATTCAAAATGCGATGGATTTGAGAAAGCGATGCCACCGGGTCAGGTAAATGCTCGAAAGAGTGATGAAGCATCACCAGATCGAAGTTCGTCGCGATCTGGGCAAGCGGCCTTTTGTAGATCTTTATTCCGTTCGGATAAACAATATCTTGCCCTATAAAAGCATCGACTCCAGTCAGATCTTTAAATCCAAAATAATCCAACGTTAGAAGTAATTTACCGTTTCCGCAGCCGAAATCGAGTATTTTGGATTCGAATGTCAGAGCGAGAATCGGTTCTCTCAAAAACTTTGGGAAATTATCGACTATCCAATCCTTTTTTTTCGACAAATATCTGCCAATCGACCCATGACCGGTTGCGAGGTATTTTCCAGCAACTCGGGCCGCGAGGCGGCTCTTGTAGCTGCTTGAAAGTCCAACCGAATTCTCGTCTGAGAGCGAATAATAGTCGTTCGGATAATATCGGCTGAGGTCGGGAATTTCGACTATCTGAACCGTTCCGCACGAGCCGCATTCGAGATACTCGAACTCGTCCCGCGTTCCGAACATCATTTCTCTGGCAGTATGGAGCAGGTTATCGGTGGCATTCTCGCAAATACGGCAGATTTCAGACATAGTGATTAATAAGTAAATCAAAAAAGTGGTAAGTTGTGAAATAGATGGGCATTTTGAAGAAAACGGTGACCGCGATCGATATTTTTAGAAAAGACGGTTTGACCGGTATTTCAAACAAGATCGAGATCAAGAAGCGTATCGCCGAGACCGCGAGATCCGAGCGGAGATGGCTCGCCGAAAACGGCACCATTTCGGATACCGAAGCGGATCGATTGAGAAAGGAGATCGAAGGTTTTGCCCGCCTACCGCTATTGTCTATCCTTCTCCCTGTTTACAACGTTGATGAAAAATGGCTCAGGAAATGCATCGACTCGGTGTCGTCCCAGATATACGAGAATTGGGAGCTTTGCGTCGCTGATGACCGTTCTCCGAAGTCTCACATTCGTCGTGTCCTTGATGAATATGTCAGATTCGATGCTCGAATAAAGGTTGTTTACAGGTCCCAGAACGGACACATTTCAGCTGCGTCGAACAGTGCACTCGAGATCGCGACCGGTGAATTCTGCGTGCTGTTGGATCACGACGACGAGCTTTCCGTCGATGCATTATTTTGGGTCGCGAAAGAGATACTGGACCAACCCAAAACGACAATGATTTACAGCGACGAAGACATGATCGACGATCAGGGAAAACGATATTCTCTGAAATTCAAGCCCGATTTTAGCCGCGATCTGCTGTATTCGCTAAATCTCGTCACGCACCTTTCGGCCTACAAGACGGACATTCTACGAAACATCAGCGGCTTTCGGATCGGGACTGAAGGCAGCCAGGACTACGATCTGGCACTGCGATTCATTGAACAGATCGACGAAAGTCAAATAAGTCACATACCGAGAATTTTATATCACTGGCGGGCGATTCCAGGTTCAGTCGCTCTTAGTGGTGACGAAAAGCCGTACGCCCACGAACGGGCCCGAAAGGCGATCCGTGATCATTTCAAACGCACAGGCGTGGATGCAGAGGTCGAGCCGACACATTTCAATGTACACCGGGTTCAATACGCTCTGGCGGAATCTGTTCCCTCGGTGTCGCTTGTATTACTAACTCGAGGCGGCGAGGATCAAAATGTAATTGAGAAAGCGTGGCGTCAGCGAACAGCCTATCAAAATCTCGAAATCATTTTTACCGAATCAACCGGCAATGCCGCGGCGGACTTAAACGAGGCAGTCGCTACCGCGAAAGACGAAGTTCTCTGTTTTTCTGATTCCAGGCTTCTTCCGCGCAACGGAGAGTGGCTAACCGATCTTGCCGGTTTCGCGATGCAGCCACAGATTGGTGCGGTCGGAGGAAGAATATTTGCAAGATCGGCGTTTGTGGTCCGGGGCGGGATCATTTTGGGCGGCAAGAAGTTGTGCAGTGTCGCTCATGAAAACTTTCACCGCGAGGAGCCGGGCAGCTTTGGAAGAAATCAGGTAATTGGCAATTATTCCGCGGTTTCCGCAGGATGCATGGCAATTCGCAATGAGCTTTTCCAAAAGGTCAGTGGATTTAATTCGACGAAGCTTCCAAACGCATTTTTTGATGCTGATCTTTGTCTGCGGCTAGGAAAACTCGGATTGCGAATTGTATTCGACCCTTATTGCGAAATGACGGCGGGCGACGCGCGGCTCACTCAAAGCGAGTCGACAGATGCGGAACAGAACTATTTTTTGAAAATCTGGAAAAGCGAGATCGAGAACGATCCCTTTTACAATCCTAATTTTTCCAATGTCGACGGTTGCTTCAAAATGAAAGCCTAGATCCGTCGGCCGAGGGCGAAAACTTTGATTAATGCCAATCCGGCGATAAAGCCGCCAATGTGTGCGGCGTAGGCGACCCCGCCGCCGGTCGATGGCGTGAGATAGCCCAACACGAGTTGATACACGATCCAGATACCGATCGCCACGAATGCCGGAACGGTGGTCAGAAAGTTGAATATTAACGCCCTAACCGTTCGGTTTGGAAACAACAGTAGATACCCGCCGAGAACGCCTGATATCGCACCGGAAGCACCCAACATCGGTATTATCGAATCCGGCCCCATCACGATCTGAGCGACTGCCGCCGCTACTCCGCAAACAACGTAGAAAACGGCAAAGCGAAAATGGCCGAGCAAATTCTCAAGATTATCGCCGAATATCCATAAAAACAGCATATTTCCGCCGAGGTGCATTATGCTCGCGTGCATGAACATAGAGCTGAGAAAATTGAAATAAACCGGCAGCGGTGTCTGAAAATGATTCACCTCACCGAGAATTTTGCCGGAACCGTCTCTCAGTTCGATCAGTCCCTGCAGATCGACCCCGGAAACTATCTCCTTCGGCACGAGCGAAAAAGCATACGTGAACGCGTCATTACTGCCCAACTGTTGAAGCAATAAAAACACGAGAATATTCACGCCGATGAACGCGTAATTCACGAACGGGGTAATCGTCCGGTCAGAATTGTCGTCGCCGATTGGGAACATAAATCAATACCTCGCACAAACTATCCGAGACCTGCCTTAGACGGAGTCTTCATCAACTCATACCCTTCCGAACGTGCCACAAACGTGGCGGCAGTCAGATCACCGACCACATTTAGCGTGGTGCGGCACATATCCAGAACGCGATCGACACCGAGGATGATCGCGATGAGTGCGGGATCGATGCCGATCATCGCTAAAATACCGATAATGAACGGGATCGAGCCAGATGGAACACCGGCCGTGCCGATGCCGCCAAGTATCGCCATATAGACGACCATGAACTGAACGCTGAGCGTCAGATCGACGCCGGCAAGCTGTGCGAGGAAAAGAACGGTCACGCCCTCGTAAAGAGCCGTACCGTTTTGGTTGGCCGTCGCTCCAACTGTCAGAACGAAGCTGTTGATGTCCTTTGGAACGCCCAGATTTTCATGCGAAACGCGGAGTGCTGTCGGCAGAGTAGCGTTCGATGACGAAGTCGAAAACGCTGTGACGATGACCGTTCGGGTTCGTTTGAAGAACTCGATCGGATTGATCTTCGACAAGAACCAAAGTGAAAGTGAATAGACGCCAAAAAAATGAATCGACAGGCCGAGCAGGACCGTGATGACGAACCACGCCAGCGATTGCAGCAGGTCAAGGCCGAACTGCGAGATATTATTAAAAAGGAGGCACGCCACCGCGTACGGGGCGAATTTCATGATGATGTCGATTATCTTCGTCGTTATCGCGAATACCGATTCCATCAGCTTAACGAACGGATCCGACACCGGTGCCGGCAGGAGCGTGATCGCAATGCCGACGATCAACGCGAAGAACATGATGTGCAGCATGTTTGGGCTCGAACCCGAGATCGAGTTGAAAACGTTGCTCGGGACGATAGTTTTTACCGCCTGCATCAAGGCCGAATCGGCCTTTGCCGACTCGGCGGCCTTTCTTTGTGCCTCATTCGCAGTAACGGCTCCGCTGCTGAATTTATCTTTCAGTTGAGTTGCGATCTCTGGACTTATCCGTTCACCGGGCCGGATAGTATTTGCGAGCCCAAGGCCGATAAGCACCGAAATGCCGGAGATTATTAGACAGTACGCGAACGATTTGAGGCCGATGCGGCCAAGTTTTCGAATGTCACCAATACCGGCAACACCCACAACCAGGGACGCGAAAACGAGCGGTACGACGATCATCAGCAACAGATTAAGGAAAACTGTCCCGACCGGCTGAGTGATATTCGTCACGACCCATGTGACGTTAGGATTTGTCCCGCCGAGCGTCCAATTGACTATCAGGCCGCCAAAAACGCCGATCACGAGACCGATCAGGATCTTCGTATGCAGTGCCATTCCCTTCGGCTTATCAGGCGTCTTGTCGTCGAGATCGGTGTCTAACTCGCGTTCGTAAGCATCGTCCGGTAATTGATCTTTTTCGGTTTCGTTCATATTAGTTTTTCGCCTGTGACTTATTGGAATGAAGTTCTGCTTCGACTAAATCTCAAGATGCTGGGCCGATAGAGAAATTCCCCGACATCGTAAACTGAAAGCTTGGTTTTTGAGAGTTTAGCAAATAAGCTGAGATTTGGGTATCATTTAGGTTACTAAACGTTAAGGATAAGGATTTTCTGCAGTAAATGAATAGCCTAAAATACTTGATTTTGATCTCGATGGCATTCCTTGTCACTTTAACAGGGAATGCGGCGGCGCAGCAGCGTTTTGTTGCGAATCTTTCGGGATTACAAACGGTGCCGACAAATAACGCAGCAAGCAGGATGATATGCGAAGCCATTCTCGAATCGTCGCCGTTGCCGCCAAATAATATGCAACTTCGGATCGGAGCGATCGGCGGCGACGCGTTTCCGCAGGGAACCACGATTTCGCTTCACAAAGGTGCGGCCGTCGGCGAAACCGTTGCTCCCTTCGCGTCCGGCCCAACCGGCAGTACGCCGGGCTCGTGGTCGCTTGTTACGAGCATAAGCGAAGCCGATATACTATTGCTGCGTCAGAACCGATGGTATTTACAGGTATTGACGCCCGGTGCGCCGAATTCTCCGATCCGAGGACAGATCAAACTCGCGAACGGTACGTACAACGATTACGACGCGGATGGGCGAACTGATATTCAGGTCTATCGGACGGGCACTAATACGTTTTATGCTCTCAGCAGCCTGAACGGAGATCTGTTTCAACAGCAGTTAGGACAGCCAGGAGATTCGGTTTCGCTGACCGTGGATTTTGATGGCGATGGTAAGTCGGATTTCTCGAGCGCCAGATACAACGCTGAGGTTTTGTGGAGAGTTAGAAAAAGTACGACGGGTCAGATCGAGGAGACGCGTTGGGGAAGTTCGGCTCTCGGCGATTTTTTCGCCGCAGCGGATTATGACGGCGACGGAAAGTTTGATCTGGCCGTTTTTCGTGCCGGTGTGTGGCACATCATTGAGAGTTCGACCGGCAACTATCGTTACGAATATTGGGGTACGAGCGGCGACGCTCCGGCCCCGAATGATTTCGATCGCGACGGTAAGGCCGACCTGACCGTTGCCCGTAGCGAAGGCGGCCAGCGTGTTTGGTATACGCGTTTAAGTTCGACCGGAGCAACGCGCACGACCACTTGGGGACTGAGCAGTGACGCATTTTTCACCGGACGCAGTGATTTTGATGGCGACGGAGCCGCCGACCTACTGGTGATCCGAAACGTATCCGGTCAGCGAAATTTCTACGTCCTCCGCAGCTCTGATTCCGAGATGCAAGTGATCCCGTGGGGACTTTCCTCGGACGTCGTAAAACTAGGCGATTACGACGGTGACGGCAAAACCGATCCAGCCGTAACCCGAGCGTTCAATGGGCAACGCGTTTTCTATATTCTTCAAAGCACGACCGGCACCGTCCGATACGAAACATTTGGCCTTGCCGGCGATTTTTGATCCATGTTCGAATCTATTCATTTCAAGTCAAAGGGACGGTCTACCACAAACGCTTCGAGGCCAGAGGTTTTGGCAAAATTGCGGTCGATCGTCGGTGAAGAGCACGTCATTGCCGATCCCGAAAAGGTCGAGCCGTACGGAGCCGACGCGGTCAAGGAAAAGTTCCCGCCCGAGGCGGTGGTGTTTCCCGAATCGACCGAGCAGATGGTTGCGATATTAAAGCTCGCCAACGAATACCTGTTTCCGGTGACAGCGCGCGGTGGCGGCGTTGGATACACCGGTGGAGCGGTGCCGGTCGATGGTGGAATTGTTATCGGAACTGACCGGATAAATAAGATCATCGAGATCAGCGCGGACGACCTGTACGCCGTCTGTCAGCCTGGAATTACGACATTTGAGCTGCAGCAAGCGGTCGAGAAGCAGGGATTGATGTTCGCCCCCGATCCGGCCAGCTACAAAGATTCGTTCATCGGCGGCAATATCGCCGAGAACGCCGGCGGTATGCGAACGCCGAAGTACGGCGTTACGAAACATCACGTACTCGGCTTGGAAGTAGTAACTGCGACCGGCGAGATCATTCGAACGGGCGGCAAAACGGTGAAGAACGTCGTCGGATTCGACCTGACCGGACTGATGTGCGGCAGCGAAGGAATGCTCGGCATTATTACTGAGGCAACGCTCAAACTGCTTCCATTGCCCGAGGCAACCTCTACCGTACGCGCGAATTTTCGCTCGATGGAGGCTGCGTGCAAGGTCCTGACAAAATTCACCCCGGAAGGCCTTCTGCCAATGGCGATGGAGGTGATCGACAAATATTGCGTCGCCGCGATCGAAGAAAATTTCGCTTTCGGGCTGTCAAAAGAGGCCGGAGCGATATTGCTCGTTGCGGTCGACGGCTCCCGCGAGGAAGTCGAGCGAAACGCCGAAACGATCGAACGCATTATTGGCGATAACGGAGGTTTCGACATTCTTCGGGCCAAGTCAAAAGGAGAGGAAGATAAGCTCTGGGATGTTCGTAGAGCGATCAGCCCTTCCTTAATGAAATATGGCACGCTTAAGATCAACGAAGACGTCGTCGTCCCGCGTTCCAAGGTCCCCGAACTGGTTGCCGGCGTCGAGCAGATAGGCAAACGCCACGATACTTTCGTCGCCAATTTCGGCCACGCCGGTGACGGGAATATCCACGTCAACTTTGTCATCGACCGCGACGATGCTGAAGCGGTCGCTCGTGCCCGACAGTGCGTCTCCGAAACGTTCCAACTCTCCGTCGCCCTCGGCGGCACCATCTCCGGCGAACACGGCATCGGGTATGTAAAATCTCAATACCTGTCATACGCCATCGACAGGCCGACGCTCGAAATAATGAAAGGTATCAAAAAAGTCTTCGACCCGAACGGGATTCTCAATCCGGGGAAGATGTTTGTTTGATTATAAAAATGATTGAAGTCCCTACCGATTTGCGGTAGATAATGGCAAACGAAGCTAGAAATGAGTGGGATTAGATCTTTACTCGATAGCAACGCAATTATTCACGCCCCGAATGTACGTTTAAAACCGCAATTCACACATTATCACCTCTTTCCTGCCAATCTCCAGGAAGTTGCTGAAGATTTCAAAATATCTAAACTTTGAAAAATACTATTTGAAGGATTCGAAACTTTAGCTAGTTGGTTCGATTACGGCAGGTTTTCAAGGCCTCGTCCCGAAGCCGACGAAACTCTTTTGATCTTTCTTCTTTCTGCTCTTTATTGATATCAAATTCATTATAGTTTGATACAAAAAAGCTGAAGCCAATCTGGTATGCCCAATGTATTCCTACGGTTTCCCGATTGGGCTTTTCAAAGGAAAGAAGCCATTGCCAGTCTTCTATTTCACGACTATAATCACTCCAATGAAATACAGGAATTTCGTTCCGATTCCCAACAGAATCGACCAACAAAAATTCTCTGTCCATTACTCCCATTGTCCGCGATCCGCTAACGATCGCAATACCAGATTCGGGAATCTTATAGACTCGTCTGCGGTTCTCGTAATCGATGGCAGTTCCACATTTTTCATCAAATATAACTTCGAATTGACCGCGGAAACTGTCGTGTATCAGAAAAGTCTCAGGCTCACCTTTTGGAAGAATTTGAATAAAGCTCAGAAAACCTAATACAACGAGCGGTATGGGCAGAGCCGTGCAAATCAGTTTGTATCGAAGACCTGCTCTTGAAGACCAGATCAAAATTATGCCGACAAGCAAAGGTATTAGCGGGATTCCAAGGAGGTAAAAAACACTGAAATTTAGGAAACCAATAGCCAACGATGAGAACACGACAATGACGATTCCGGCTATAAGCAAAACATTTTTAACTTCTTTGTCAGGTGTGATCATGCTTATACCCAATATCACAAAAATGCAATTTCGACGCCATTCTGAAGTACTGCGTAGTTTTTGATAATTGGTTCGTTTAGTAGAGTATATTTTTCGCGAAATGCAAAATTCTTTTTGCAAAATGCCAAGCAATCGGTATCTTCCAAAGATCATCAAGGAAACGAAGATTCTTGGCTGGAATCGCCTTCGTCGGCGGGGAATTTTGGCTTCAAAAAGACTTTTTAGATGCTATTCTTCAAATTATTGTTCATCACTGATCAAGATCCTACTGTATAATATTGTTCAACCCAGTGTTGTTAGCTCAAGGAAATATGTCAATGAAAAAGTTTGCACTGCTGTTTTTGATAATATGTATTTCAGTGGTGACAACATTCGCGCAGACAAAGACTTTTATCCTCGTTCGTCATGCCGAAAAGAGTGCGATCGGTGATGCCGCGTCTATGGCAAAGGGCGATCCTGATCTTTCACAAGATGGCCGTGACCGAGCGGAACGGTTTGCGAAAATTGTAAAAAAATATAAGCCAGGCGAGATATTTTCGACGGAATATAGGCGGACGCGGCAAACTGCTGAACCTCTTGCGAAGCTTCGCCGCAAAACGATTCAAACATACGATCCGGCAAAACATCTCGAATTTGTCGACTCGATCCTAAAGAGTAAAACAAAGCGATTTGTCATCGTCGGACACAGTAACACGGTGCCGTTTCTCGCGAATCTGCTTGCCAAAAAAGAGGTCTTTCGACAGTTGCCGGATGCGGAGTATGGCGTTATTTGGGTTATTCGGATGATAAACGGCGTCTTCAAAAAGATGGAGGTCTATCCGTACTGAGATGAAACACTTGCATGTCCTTTTCTTACTCTTTCTATCGACGGCCGCGACGTTCGCGCAGACCGCTAACCCAGCCGTA
>JBBRUA010000018.1:0-19607 GCA_038248245.1 Pyrinomonadales bacterium
CACCGCCGGCGGCGTGTTGGAATCGATTGACCTCGATCAGGAAGTTTGCTGGCTTAGTCCGCTCCTTAATATATCGGGAGCAGGTGCGGTGACATCGTCTGTGGACCTAACGTGGGTCGGATTTGATATTGACGTTGCTGCCGGAAACTGTCTCGGAGACTATATCAGGGTTTCTAACAGCATCAACGGCGGACCATATACGATGGTTCCCAATCAGGTTGGCGGCGGCACATGCGCGACGGTGGTTTACGCATTTACGGGGCCGCCTGGACCGTTCAATAGCGGAGCAACCATCACTCAAGCCGGAATTACCGGCAATACTCTTAGAACCAGCGTCTGCGTTTTCACGAACGCAAATGCGGAGATCGTGACAATCGATAACGTCGGCGTACCTCAGGTCGGCGTGTCTATTATAACGAGTGCAGCGGTTGCCTCGATTGCCGGACGCGTTACGACAGCCGACGGGCGCGGTATCGGCGGAGCCGCAGTCACAATATCGGGCGGCAGCCCCGCTCAGCCGCGTATCGCCAGGACCAGTCCGTTCGGCTACTACACCGTCGAAGGCCTCGATGCAGGCGAGACCTATGTAGTGTCGATCGGCTCAAAGCGGCACACCTTTGCGGTTCCGAGCCGCGTAGTTAGTCTGAACGACAGCGTTTCTGACGTTGATTTTGTAGCCGATCCCTTCGAGTAGTCCCGAATTGCATAGAAGAAAAGGCCGCGAACATTTGCTCGCGGCCTTTTTTTGTTTGTATTTGGGCGAATCAATCATGTATTCGCGCCGAGTTCTGATGGAAGAACCCTTTGTTCCTTATCCGCTTCCTTTATTCGTCGGGGACGAAGTCGGGTTCGGTGAGGTCGTCGAAGGCGAAGATGACGCGCGGCGTGTAGTGAAAGCGTTTGGACGCGACGCCGATGATGTAGGTTTCGCCGGCGGGCACGTCTGCGAACGAGTAATAGCCGAATGACGACGACAGCACTCGCAGCGTCATACCTTGACTGTCGGTCAGCGTGACGAACGCGTTTCGTAATCCGCGGCCGTCACTTGTGAGGACTCGCCCGGAGATCGAAATGCCCGCCGCGGTCGGCGCGTTCCCGGCCGTAGCACTGTTATTAAATTCCACAGTATCTGTCAGGCCAACTGGCGGCGTCACCGTCGCAGTATTGATTAACGCACCGACCGTTCCCGCCGGAACCGTTCCCGAGACAGTGAACGTAACGTTTGTGCCGGACGGAAGATCCACGAGTGCGTCAATGTCTCCGGTGCCGCTCGCCCTGAGGCATGTTCCGGCTCCGCTCGACGAACAACTCCAGGTAAAGCCGGACACGGGCGACGGCAAAGCGTCCTGTACCCGTGCGCCAATTGCGTCCGTGGGGCCGACATTCGACACGACGATCGTGTATGTGAGCGGCGATCCGGCGACGTAGACCGTCGGCGTCGAGGTCTTGGTGATCGTCAGGTCAGCTTGTGATCCGGTCGCGTTATTGTCGGTCGCGGTGTTATTGCCGGGGACGGGGTCGTTCGTGCCGGTGGGCGGAGTGACCGTTGCGGTGTTCGAGATGCCGCCGGTCGTGTCGGCCGGAACCGTTCCCGTTACGGTGAATATTACCTTGTCCGCAAACGCCGGCCCGATATTGAGCGTCGCCGACAGGCTGTTACCCGAACCGGTCGCACCGCTTGTGACTGCGGCAGTTCCCGTGATACTCGATGTCCAAGTGACACCGGTTATCGTCGACGGTATCGAATCGACAACCGTCGCCCCGGTCACGCTTGACGGGCCGCTGTTGCTGACCGTTATCGTGTAAGTTAACGCCGAGCCAGCGACGTAGGGTTTCGGCGAACTCGTTTTGCGGATCGCGAGGTCCGCAGACGTGCCCGCTCCGTTGCTGTCGGTCGCGGAATTGTTTCCCGGTATCACATCGACAATACCGCTTGGTGTTGACACCGATGCGGTGTTGTTGATCGTGCCCGTCGTCGCGAGCGGAACCGTTCCGCTGACGGTAAACACGGCTTGTGTTCCGACTGGCAAATCGACGAGGGCGTTGATATCGCCGGTCACCGGTCCGGAAGTTCCGCAGGATGCGCCCGAACCGGCCGTCGTGCAAGTCCAGGTGAATGACGATAGAGCCGCCGGTAAAGTGTCCGACACTGTCGCTTGCGTAACCGCACTCGGGCCGTTATTGGTGACGATGATCGTGTACGTCAGGCTCGATCCGGCGACATACGCTTTCGGCGAACTTGATTTGCTGATCGCAAGGTCGGTACCGAGCGTGATCGTCTTGCTCGCCGTATTCGAAGTCGTGCCGTCGATCGTTGCGGACGCGAGGTTCGTTACAGATCGAGCAGTCACATCCGCCGCCTGGACCACGTATGTCGCGGTGCACGTGATGCTTTCACCCGCGTCCAGGTAATCGTCGAGGTCGCCGATGGTATTCACTGCGGGACAAGTTTCGTTGTTAGATTTGTCGTCCGCTACCGTCACCGGCCCGAGCAGCGGGGCAAAGCCCGTATTGGTCACAACAAAGCTGTAATGCAGTACGTTACCGGCCGCGAGAAAATAGTTCTCGGTCGCGTTCTTGGCGATCGTTAGAGCGGTCGTCGCGTAAGTTGCGGTCGAGGGCGAGCTTGTCGCCGTTCCGCTTGCCCAAGTTCCCTGAGCCGTCGCGGTGTTGATACGTGTACCCGAAACCGCCGCGACCGGTCCCTTGACGCAGTACGCCGTGTCGCCAACAGCGAGCGGAGTCGTCCAGACGCACGACGCGGGATCCGCCGAAGTACCGGCGAGCGTCGGATCGGTGACGGAGATGGCGGAGAACGGCACGTCGCCGCCATTGTATGCCGTGAACCGATAGTAGACATTGGCACCGACGGCCACGCCGACGAACTTGAACCAGTTGACGCCGTCCTTTGATATCTGTTTGTTGAGGTCGAGTACGGCGGCCGCATTACTGACGACCAGCGTCGCTGTTGCCGCGGCGCCGTTGCCGCCTTCGGTCGAGGTGATGACGCTTGTGGTGTTCAACTTCGACCCGCTACTCGCACCCGTAACGGTGACGCTGAATGTGCACGTCGCCTTCGCCGCGAGCGTTGCGCCGGTGAGCGTTATCGTATTCGGAGCCGTCGAAAGCGATCCGCCGCAGGTCGATGTCGGCCCGCTGGTCCCGATCGTCATTCCCGCGGGCAAAGCATCAGTAAATCCCATGCCCGTGAGTGCGGTGAATTGGTTCGGATTGGTAATGGTGAATGCCAAACCAGATGTCGAACCTGTGAGTAAGGACGCGGGCGAGAAAGCTTTGCCGAGACTCGGTGGTGCGACGACCGTCAACGTACTGGTGGCGTAGTTGGTCGACGTCCCTGACTCGTTCGATGAGATGTAACCCGTTATGTTGTCGTATCGGCCCTCGGTCGTTCCGGTGACTGGTACGCTAAACGTACAACTTCCGCCGGCCGCGAGGCTGCCGCCGGTCAGGGTGATCGTCCTTGTCCCCGCGGTGGTCGCGAGCGTACCCGCGCATGCCGCCACCGATGCCGTTGCGATCGAAAGGCCGGCTGGCATCACGTCGGTGAAAGCTATTCCGGTCAACGCCTGATTACCCGTAGCGGTATTGTTGATGGTGAATGAGAGCGTCGAGACTGCTCCCTTTACGATCGTCGCGGGTGTGAACGCTTTCGAGATCGTCGGCGGAGGCACCGGCAATCCGCATCCCGTCATCGAGATGTTGTCGACGAAAAGTTGAGACGAGTTCGTGTTGTTCGCGCCCTTAGCGGTGATCCGAAAATAGGTCACTGCCGAACCGGTTGTCGCGGCAGCGACGTTGCCGCTCGGCTGCCAGGAGCTTGGCAGGCTCATAAGTGCTGTGTAGATAAGGCTATACGAACCGGCAAGGCCCGAGGTACTCGAATATACGTACATTGTTGGCACATCGCTGCCACTCCCCCAACTCGTATCTCTAAAATAGTCTAGTGCGATCCCGACGCCGGAAAATTTGCTGGTGTCCAACGCAAATTCCATGTACGGCGTCGAGTCTCCGTTTACCACTGCGTTCTTCGGAAATCCGGTCACTCCCCAGGCGTTTGTAGGATTGCCCGAGGTGCTGATCACTGAGCTTGTCGCACCGACAGAGGTGGCAGTCGCGGAAGTGACGTTCGATGCTTTGGTGGTGAATGGCGGCGGAGGTCCGCCGCTGCCCTGACCGGCAAGAGGCATCGTCCAGGTCGCTAGCGTCTGGCCCGGCGTGCAAGCTGCCGCAGCTACCGCGGTTAGTGTGTCCTGGCCGAAGTTACCGGTGTCTGTTGAGGTATTGATGAAAAGGTTACCGGTCGTATTCACGTATGTACCGGCCAGAGCCGTGACGTTGACCGAGATCGTGCACGTACCATTTGCCGCGAGGCTGCCGCCGGAAAATGCAAGCGACGTCGCGCCGGAAGTCGGAACGGGCGAAAACGCACCGGATCCGCATCCGGAATACGATATCCCCGGCGTAGCCGCTACCTGCAGGCCGGACGGAAAGCTGTCGGTAAAATTGACGCCTGTAAAGGCCTCTGACGTTGGATTGGAGATCTTGAACGTCATCGCGGACGTTCCGCCCGGGGTGATGGCCTTCGGCGTAAAGGTCTTGTTCATCGCTACCGACGCTGGGCTGACGATATTGGCAATTCGGGCTCCGACCGAGTAATCGGAGTTGTAGTGAAAGCTGCTGCCGGAAAAATCGTACAGCAGGCTGTTCAGCGATTGGCTGGTGCCGCCGCCGCTGAGAATCTTTACCGTGTAGGTCGTCACGATCGTGCCGCCCGTCTTGCCGTCGCTGCCAACGCACGAACGGTAATTCGGGCTGTTCAGGTTCTCGTCCCACAGACAGGCGTTCGCGTACATCTTGTCATTTGGCGAGGTAACGTATGCCGACGTGTTTGCGGTGTACGTCGTGCTGACGCCAAGCGTCTGAAATATCGTATTTGGAAAATTTATAAAGCCTTCGAGCTGGCTGTATCCTTGAGTAGCAGTGTGGGCACCGAGTTCGATCGTGTAGGTATTGCCTACGACCAGTGTCATTCCGGCACCGGCGGGAATTGTAGCTCCATTGAGCTTTATGAAATCAACGCCGTTCCGGTTCTGCGAGATCAGACGCTCGACATATAGTTCGCGGCCCGTCAGAGTACCGGCGGTTGAACCTGAAAGTGCGTCCGTCGCGGTAATGCGGTATTTGCGGGCTGTGTTGAACGGTAGCAAGCCCGCCGTCTTGTCAACGTCCACCTCAAAATACGCGTCCGCACAACTGCCGGCGGCGATCGGGCCGACGTTTATCGTTGACAGCGAACCGCTCCGCAGAGCGATATAAGCATTGGCCGAATCCCAAACGTAAGTCGCGGTAACGATGCCGGTCGATGTCGTTCCGGTATTGCAGATCCTTGTCCCGACCGGAAAGCGGTTTGGGCCTGTAGCCGGACTGTTACTGTCGAGACCGACGATGTTCCACGTTAGCGGTGTCGCCGTGATCGACGCTGACAGCGCAGCGGACTGATCAGCATTTGCGGAAACGCTTGAAATGTCACCTAATTGGAAAGCCATCGCCGCCACCGCGGCAAACAGGAAAAACCACTTAACTTTTATTCTTTTAGCTGACCGTATGGTCGATGCGGGAACTTCTGATGTGAATTTCATATAATGCCTGACTGCTGATTACGGTATCGGCCGAGCTGAACTAAACATGAGTTTAGTTACCAGGTGAGCGGCGGTTTTCCGGATAAACTTAGAGATGAAACTGAGAGGTGAAAATGATCTTTTTTAGCGTCGACGCCCCTCGGTTCAAGAAATCGAATGTGCTAAAACAATAATGGACAGTCCGTACACAGGCTGGGATAAGTACTTCGTAAGAGAAGGAGTAATGCAGAGCAAAACTAACTAAAAAACCGTTCGGATTTGGTGAACCCCGCAAGTCTTAACCTCCGACCTCAAAACAACCCGAGATCGCTGTAGAAGAAAGGTGCAAGTTGATTCAAGAATCAACATTGCAAAAGGGAGTTTAACACACTTTTGGGGATGGTCAAGTTCAATTGGCCCGAAAGTTTGCTCCTCTTCGCAATCTTTAGTTAATATCCCACAGCCGAGTTAGTTTCACTGAATTTTCATGCTCGGCATCAAGGGCCGAACAGGTTTAAAACCGGAGAACGCAGGCTCGCGGCATTGATCGGAATCCGTCCGCAAACAGCGAGGGCGTTAAACACGTATCCGCGTGTAACGCCATCGCTACTGCACAGGATCTCTCCCGATGATCCTTCAATTAGAGTTCGTCGTCGGGCATTTCGACTTTCATGGCTTCGTCGATGTCGAAGGTTTCTTCGCCTTCGATCTCCTCGGTCTCTTCGAGATCGATATCGATGTCCTCGTCAAAGTCGTCGACGATTCCCGGGACGTCCATCGGCATCGGCAGTTCGAGGCCGCCGCGGATGTCGGTCAATTCATCGAACTCATCTTCCTGTTTACGGTTCTCGGTCGGATCGTATGCAACCTTGACGTTGCGGTAATACTTCATTCCGGTACCGGCAGGTATGAGGCGTCCCATGATGACGTTCTCCTTGAGGCCGCGAAGATAATCGATGCGTCCTGAGATCGCGGCTTCGGTAAGCACGCGGGTCGTCTCTTGGAAGCTGGCCGCCGAGATGAACGAGTCGGTCGAAAGCGACGCCTTCGTGATACCGAGCAGCAAAGGTTCGCCGACCGACGTCTGGCCGCCTTCGTCCTTGACGCGACGGTTCTCGTCTTCGTAGCGGAAGCGATCGACCTGTTCCTCGAGCAGGAATTCGGTATCGCCAACCTCTTTGATCTTGACCCAACGCAGCATCTGTCGAACGATGACCTCAATGTGTTTGTCATTGATGTTAACGCCCTGCAGACGATAGACCTCTTGGATCTCATTCACAACGTAATTCTGCAACGCTCCCGTTCCGAGAACACGCAGAATATCGTGCGGATTGAGCGGGCCGTCCATCAGCGGTTCACCCGCACGGACGTGATCGCCCTCCTGCACGTTGATGTGCGTACCACGCGGAATGTCGTATTCGCGCTCCGAGCCGTCGTCGCCGGTCACGATCAGTTTACGTTTACCCTTGGCGATCGGCCCGAAAGCGATCGTACCGTTGATCTCGGACATGACCGCCGTTTCACCCGGACGGCGAGCTTCGAAAAGCTCGACGACACGCGGCAGACCGCCGACGATGTCTTTCGTCTTGGTCGTTTCACGCGGGATCTTGGCGATGATGTCGCCGGCGAGGACTTCGTCGCCGTCTTCGACGTGAAGGTTGGCACTGATCGGCAACTGGTAGGTTTTGAGAACCTTGTTACCGTTGCGGATCTCGAGACGCGGCTGATTCTTCTCATCCGAGTCTTTTACCACCAGACGTTTCTGTCCGGTGACCTTATCGATCTCTTCCTCGACCGTCTTGCCTTCCTTCAGATCCTGATACTTGATCGTACCCGAAACTTCGGAAAGAATAGCGAACGTGAACGGATCCCACGTGACGATGACATCGTCTTCCTTGACCTTTTGACCATCTTTGACGAGGATCTGGGCACCGTAAACGATGGTGTAACGTGCGACCTCGCGGTCGCGTTCGTCCATCAGAGCAAGCTCCGCCTGACGACGCAGTGAAACTGATTCGCCGACGCGGTTCTTAATGACCTTGTGCTCGCCGAGGAATTTGACCGTTCCGTCCATCGCCGCGACGTGCTTGGTTTCCTGCTCGAGACGAGCCGTACCACCGACGTGGAACGTTCTCATCGTAAGCTGAGTTCCCGGTTCGCCGATCGACTGAGCGGCGATAACGCCGACTGCCTCACCGATCTCGACCGTGTTGCCGGTCGCCAGGTTGCGGCCGTAACATTTTACGCAGATACCGCGACGCGATTCGCAGGTCAGGGCCGAGCGAATGCGGATCTTCTGCAGACCCGAAAGCTGTACGGCTGAGCCGAGATCTTCGTCGATCTCGGTGTTCGCCTCGACGATCACGTTGCCATCGACCGGATCGATGATGTCGTCAAGCGAGGTGCAGCCGACAATGCGGTCACGCAAACTTTCGACCTCTTCACCATTGCGGATGATCGCCTCGGCATAAACGCCGCGGAGCGTACCGCAATCCTGTTCGGAAACGATCACGTCCTGAGCGACGTCCACCAAACGGCGGGTCAGGTAGCCTGAATCAGCCGTTTTGAGTGCGGTATCGGCCAAACCTTTACGAGCACCGTGCGTCGAGATAAAGTACTGGAGAACGTCGAGGCCTTCGCGGAAATTAGCGAGGATCGGATTCTCAATGATCTCTCCTGAAGGCTTAGCCATCAGGCCGCGCATACCGGCGAGCTGACGGATCTGAGCTTCCGAACCACGAGCTCCGGAATCGGCCATCACCAAGATCGGATTGAGTTCTTTTCGTTCTTTCTCACGATCATGCATGGCTTTAAACATTTCTTTCGCCACGCGATCGGTCACGTCGGACCAGATCTTCGTCACTTTATTCGTACGCTCCATGTCGGTCATGGTCGCGTCTTCGTACTGTTTGCGAAGATTATCGACCTCCACCAAAGCGTCAGCGATGATCGCCTTTTTACTGAGCGGCGTAACCATGTCGTCGATACCGATCGAAACACCGGCCTTTGTCGCGTAGAGGAAGCCCATTGCCTTCAGATCGTCGAGCATCGCGACCGTCTGATCGTGTCCAAGACGAAGGTGGCAAAATGTGACAAGACTTTGCAGTCCTTTCTTCTTCAGCGTTCCGTTAACATACGGCAAACCGTCGCGGGTAAGGCGTTCGTTGAAAATCGCACGGCCAGCGGTGGTATCGAGAATGAGATCGACGTTCTCACGAACGTTTGCACGCATGACGTCCTGATTCGAGTGTTCTGCCGTCAGATCGATCAGGTCACCACGCCAACGCAGGCGGATGCGCGTTTGAGTTTCGATCACACCGGCATCAAGTGCCAAAAGTGTGTCCTCGATCGAGTTAAAGGCTTTGTTGTGGCCCTTCATCTCGTCGCGTCCGAGCGTAAGGTAGTAGCAGCCAAGAACGATATCCTGCGAGGGAACCGTGATCGGCTGACCGCTGGCTGGTGACAAAAGGTTGTTCGATGCGAGCATCAAAACGCTGGCTTCGATCTGGGCCTCAGGCGAAAGCGGAATGTGAACCGCCATCTGATCGCCGTCGAAATCGGCGTTGAAAGCCGTACAGACGAGCGGATGGATCTTGATCGCCTTACCTTCGACCAAGACCGGTTCGAAAGCCTGAATACCAAGACGGTGAAGCGTCGGAGCACGGTTCAAAAGAACCGGATGCTCGCGAATTACTTCCTCGAGAATATCCCAGACGATCGGCTCTTGGCGTTCGACCATTTCGCGTGCCTGTTTAATGGTCGCGGCATGCTGATCTTTTTCGAGCTTGTTATAGATAAACGGCTTGAAAAGTTCCAGAGCCATTTTCTTCGGCAGGCCGCACTGGTGCAGTTTTAGTTCCGGCCCGACCACGATCACCGAACGGCCTGAGTAATCGACACGTTTTCCGAGCAGATTCTGACGGAAACGTCCCTGTTTGCCTTTGAGCGTACCGGAAAGCGATTTGAGCGGGCGATTGTTCGCACCACGCAAAACGCGGCCGCGGCGTCCGTTGTCGAACAACGCATCAACTGCCTCTTGCAGCATGCGTTTCTCGTTGCGGACGATGACCTCAGGAGCACGAAGCTCGATCAGCTTTTTCAGACGGTTATTACGGTTGATAACGCGGCGATACAGATCGTTGAGATCCGATGTCGCGAAACGTCCGCCGTCGAGGGGCACGAGCGGGCGTAGTTCAGGTGGAATGACCGGGATCACGTCGAGGATCATCCAGTCAGGATGATTTCCAGAACGCAGGAACGAGGTCGAAACCTTGAGACGCTTCGAATACTTGAGTTTTTTCTGCTGCGACGTCTCGTCCTTCATCTTGGCACGAAGTTCTTCGACCAGTTCGGGAATATCGATCGTCTGGAGCAGATCTTTGATCGCCTCGGCGCCCATTTTGGCGACGAACTGATTAGGATAATCACGCGTCAATTCGCGGAAACGCTCGTCGTTGAGCAATTCCTTCGGTTTGAGATCAGGTACGTCGCCTTCGTCAACAACGATGTAGGTCTCGAAATACAAGATCTTCTCAAGATCACGCAGAGTGATATCGAGCAGATGGCCGATACGCGACGGCAAACCTTTGAAAAACCAAACGTGCGAGCAGGGCGACGCAAGCTCGATGTGGCCGAGGCGTTCACGTCGAACTTTCGACTGTGTGACCTCGACGCCGCACTTGTCGCAGATGACCCCGCGATGCTTCATTCGCTTGTATTTTCCGCACAGACATTCCCAGTCCGAGACTGGGCCGAAGATGCGGGCGCAAAACAGGCCGTCGCGTTCCGGCTTGAACGTTCGGTAGTTGATCGTTTCCGGTTTGGTAACCTCACCGTGCGACCACGAACGAATCTTGTCCGGCGAAGCCAGCGAAATGCGGATAGCTTCGTAATTTGTCGTCAACTGCGTTTTGTTTTCGTTATTAAATCGAAACATTTTTTCTCCAATATCAATGCTCTGTACCTGTCTGTCCCAGGTTGTCCCACTCTTGTCCCACAACCTGGTGGGACAGTCTAATCGTTGTAGTGGTTGGGTTTATCGGCTTTTTTAATCGCTGTCCCACAGTTTTTGAAAAAACTTTTCTGCGGGACAGCGAGTGTAACCGTTAATCAACCCCAACGAGGGCGTCCAGACCGGCGACGATCTCTTCCGGATCGATCTCATCTTCCTGAATCAGCTCAACATCGAGACACAAGCTCTGGAGCTCGCGAACGAGAACGTTGAACGATTCGGGAATGCCCGGCTCGAAATTCGAAACGCCCTTGACGATCGTTTCGTAGATTTTCGAACGTCCGGCCACATCGTCGGATTTGCATGTGAGCAACTCCTGCAGAATGTGAGCCGCACCGTATGCCTCGAGTGCCCAGACCTCCATCTCTCCGAAACGCTGGCCGCCGAACTGAGCTTTACCGCCGAGTGGCTGCTGCGTGATGAGCGAGTACGGTCCGATCGAGCGGGCGTGGATCTTGTCGTCCACAAGGTGCGATAGTTTGAGCATATAAATGTACCCGACGCACACCTTCTGCTCGAACTGCTCGCCCGTCATACCGTCGAAGAGCCTTGTTTTACCCGATGGCCCGACCGATGCCGGAATTCCGAGTTCGTCGTACTTCTCATTGGCCTTCGTGATGTAACCCTTGATCTCTTCTTCGCTGGCACCGTCAAAAACGGGAGTTGCGAAGTGAAGTCCGAGGATCTTGCCGGCCCAACCAAGATGTGTCTCAAGGATCTGTCCGACGTTCATACGCGATGGTACGCCGAGCGGGTTGAGCACGATCTCGACCGGAGTTCCGTCCGGCAGGTAAGGCATATCTTCCTCAGGCAAGATACGAGCGATGACGCCCTTGTTACCGTGACGACCGGCCATTTTATCGCCGACGGAAAGCTTACGCTTCATCGCGACGAAGACCTTGACCATCTTGATCACGCCCGGAGGCAATTCGTCTCCCTGCTTGAGCTTCGTGATCTTTTCGTCGTAGATGTCACGCAAGATGTTGATCTGGCGTTCCGTACGCTGCTGATACTCTTTGACCTCACCCGAAATATCGATCGATCCTGCCGAAACTTCTGCCTTGCTAAGGTGTTTGATCTCAATAGCGGTCAGAATTTCACGCGTCAGAGTTTCGCCCTTCTTGATCAGAACGTCCTTGCCGTCAACGAGATCTTTCGTCAGCTTGCGGCCGTCGAAGAGTTCGTAGATACGCTCGTCACGCTGTTCCTGAAGGATACGAATTTCGTCATCGAGATCGCGATGGAAATCGTCTTCTTCCATTCCCTCGATATCCAGTGAACGCTCGTCCTTGTCCTGACCTTTACGTGTAAAGATCTGAACATCGACAACAGTTCCGTCGATACCCGGAGGGCAGTTCAAACTTGCGTCCTTAACGTCGCCGGCTTTTTCACCGAAGATGGCACGGAGCAATTTCTCTTCTGCAGTCAACTGCGTTTCGCCCTTCGGTGTTACTTTTCCGACCAGAACCGAACCCGGTTTGACCTGGGCACCGATACGGATAATTCCCGACTCATCGAGATCGCGGAGCATGTTCTCGCCGATATTCGGGATATCGCGTGTAATCTCTTCAGGTCCGAGTTTCGTATCGCGGGCCTCGATCTCGAGTTCCTCGATGTGGATAGATGTGTAGTAATCATCCTTGACCAGCTTCTCGGAAACCAAAATAGCATCCTCAAAGTTGTAACCACGCCACGGCATGAAGGCGACGAGAACGTTGCGTCCCAGAGCGAGTTCACCGCGATCGGTACACGGACCGTCAGCAATGACCTGGCCTTTTTTGACACGTTCGCCGACCTCGACGATCGGACGCTGGTTGATACAAGTGTTCTGATTCGAACGCTTGAATTTGACTAAGCTATAGATATCCGCCGTCACCTCACGCGAGATCGTACCGTCGACCTGGTGGTCGGCCTTTACGATAATGCGTTCGGAATCGACAAAATCGACCATACCGTCACGTTTTGCGATGACCACCGCACCTGAATCGCGAGCGGCGATCTTTTCCATACCGGTTCCGACGAACGGAGACTCGGCACGAAGCAGCGGCACGGACTGACGTTGCATGTTCGAACCCATAAGAGCTCGGTTAGCATCGTCGTTCTCAAGGAACGGAATCAGCGACGCGGCGACCGAAACGAGCTGTTTCGGCGAAACGTCCATGTACTGCGTGTCCATACGGTCGGCGGTAATGAATTCACCCTTTTGACGAGCCGCGTTTCGTTCGTTGACGAAATTACCTTTCTCGTCAAGCTCGATGTTCGCCTGTCCGATGATCCATTTATCTTCTTCCCAAGCGGTCAGGTAGAACGGCCACGGCTCAAACACCGCGATTTGGCCATCCTTAACCTTTTTGTTTGCTGCCTCAACATCCTCGAGAGGCACGTGATCGCCCGGCTTAAAGCTCGTGTCGCCGCCATTGAGCAGGCGAACGTATTCGATAACACGGCCATCGATCACGCGTCTGTAAGGCGATTCGATAAAGCCGAACTCATTGATCCGTGCAAAACACGAGAGCGACGAGATCAGTCCGATATTCGGGCCTTCAGGCGTCTCGATCGGGCAGATGCGGCCATAGTGCGTCGGGTGAACGTCGCGAACCTCAAATCCGGCACGTTCTCGCGACAGACCACCTGGTCCAAGCGCCGACAGGCGGCGTTTGTGCGTAATTTCAGACAATGGATTCGTTTGATCCATGAACTGCGAAAGCTGCGACGAACCGAAGAACTCGCGAACGGCTGCCGTCACCGGTTTCGCGTTCACGAGGTCACGCGGCATCGTGGTGAACATGTCCTGTTGAATGGACATCTTCTCCTTGATCGCACGCTCCATACGCTCGAGGCCGATTCGGAACTGATTTTCGAGCAACTCGCCCACCGCGCGAACGCGGCGGTTACCGAGATGATCGATATCGTCCTGACCGAAATGTTCGCTGTCCTTCTTCATGCGAAGCAGGTAGTTAACAACTTCGATAAAATCAGTCGCCTTGAGCAGAGGATCTGTAATGTCCTCGCGTTCGGGGCGGCCCATTTTGATGTTGAATTTCAAACGGCCGACTCGCGACAGATCGAAACGACGTGCGTCGAAGAACATGCCTTCGAGCAGACGGTAAGCCGTCGGAACCGTCGGAGGATCGCCGGGACGCATTTTGCGGTAAATTTCAAGCAATGCATCGACCGGTTTCGAGATCGCGTCCTTGCGAAGCGTGGCGGCGATAACATCGCCGATCACGTCGCGTTTCGGGAAGAAAACCTTGAAGCTCAGAACGCCTTCTTCGATGATCTGCTGCAATTTAGCGGCGGCGATCTCGGTGTTCGACTCGATGATGACCTCACCGGTTTCGGTGTTAATGACATCTTCGAGTGCGTGTGCACCTTCGAAATCGGCGACGGCAACGGCGACCTTGTCCGTTCCCATTGAGCGAAGTTCGCTGAGAGCGGATTTTGTGACCTTTTTACCGGTTCGCGTTACTTCTTCTTTCTTGTTCTTAATATCTTCGTCGGCACGCATTCCGACAAGATGGGTGTCGCCGGTCGCGGGCACCTTGACGTAAAGCTTGCCTTTTTCAACAAGCGCTTCGTCGGTGACGTAGAAGAGATCAAGAATGCTTGCGTCCGGATACTCGGCGGACTTCACGACCTCTTCGAGAATACTGTCCGAAACGGTTTTCATATCGATCTGCGGGTTCAACCACAGGCCGAGGGCACGCAGGAAGATCGTCGCGATGATCTTACGTTTTCCGAGACGGGCATGCAGGATTCCCTTCTGGTCGTATTCAAATTCGACCCACGAACCGCGGTAAGGAATGATCTTCGCGAGATAATCGTCGCGGTCACCCTTGAAAAACACGCCGGGCGAACGGTGAAGCTGCGACACGATGACGCGCTCGGTACCGTTGATAACGAACGTGCCGTTATCGGTCATGAGAGGAATTTCGCCGAAGAAAACGTCTTCTTCTTTAATGTCGCGGATCGTCGAGACGTTGGTCTCGGGGTCTTTGTCGTAGACCGTCAGGCGAATCTTTACCTTAAGCGGGACGCTGTACGACATACCGCGTTCCTGACATTCCTGCTGATCATGCTTGTGCTTGAGGCCGACCGGCTCACCGCAGTTGTTGCAGAGATTCGGGCGGACGGCGTTGAACGTGCCGCAATTTTTACAAAGAACTTCGGCCGGATTAAATGGATCAACCTTTATCTTCGCCGAGCAGTTTTTACAGTTGGCACGCAGATGCTCGAGGCCCTCGAGGTTACCGCATTTGCATTGCCAGTTGCCGATCTGGTATTCGACATACTCGAGCGTTGCAGTCTCACGAAAATCCGACACCGGGAAGATCGACGCGAAGACGGATTGCAATCCAATGTAGTCGCGCTCCTCCGGAATGAGATCCATCTGCAAGAATCGATTATAAGACTCGCGTTGGACCTCGATCAGATTTGGGATCTGAGCCGATGTATAAATTTTTGAAAAATCCACGCGTACCGGTGATTGGCTGGTGCGCTTGCCGAGACCGTTCGGGCTGCTTTGAAGAGGATTATTGATCATATTATTAAAAGCGGGCTATAAAAATCTTGTTGATTTTTTTGAAAGTTGCTGATACGATTCACGTAATCTAAAACAACCTAATGTAAAAATCTTTCAAGAATAGACAGCAAATGCGGCCCTAGGTAAAGTTCACCCAGACCGCTTAGCAGCAGCTTTTGCCGTTAAATATTTTTTCCGAGAGTGCCAAAAAGGAACACCAACACTCCACTTGTCTGCGATATTTATCGCTCTAAAACCACCGGAAACCTCAAATTGAAGCTTCCGAAATGCAAACACTCGGCTTCACACCCGAACTAATGCATAGCTAACGCACAGCGGCGTGAACCAATTAGCATAGCAGGCATTTTTTGAAAATACAAACATCGGAGAGCCGGCACACGACCGACTCTCCGCTTTTTGTATTTACTATTTAAGCTCGACGGTTGCGCCGGCGTCTGTGAGCTTGGTTGAGATCTCATCAGCTTCAGCCTGCGTGACACCTTCTTTGATCGCTTTAGGTGCAGCGTCAACGAGATCCTTAGCTTCTTTCAAGCCAAGTCCCGCAACGACTTCACGAACAACCTTGATCACCGAGATCTTGTTGCCGCCGGCCGATGTTAGGATAACGTCGAACGAATCCTTAACTTCCGCCGCCGGTGCGTCACCGCCACCAGCAGGTGCAGCCGCTGCCGGTGCAGCCGCAGCAGCAGCCGACACGCCGAAAACCTCTTCCAACTCCTTGACCAATTCAGACGCTTCGAGAAGCGTCATACCTTTCAAAAACTCAACTACGTCACTTTTTGTAACTGCCATGATTTTATATTATCTCCTATTTAGGGTTCTGGTTTATTAGTAAATAGTGAATAGTGAATCGTTAATAGAAGTTTCTATTTACTATTGTCGATTAACTATTTACTCGTCTTTCCGCCGCTAGAACCCAGGGACGTTTCAATTGAGGGTTGCATCACCTCGCCTGCTGCGTCCGAAGCCTCGTGCCTGACAAACACTAACGGCTCGTTTTACCTTGAGTACGGCTTTTTCTCGGATCTCAGATTCTGAGATCTAAAACTTTTATTCTGCCTTTTCTTCAGCTTCCGCTTCAGGGGCAACTTCTTCTGCCGGTGCTGCCTCAGCGTCCGAAGCCGGAGCCTCTTCCGCCGCAGCTTCAACCGCCGGTGCTTCTTCCGCTGCCGGTTCGGCAACTGCATCCGCAGTTTCTTCTGCCGGAGCCGCTTCGACCGCAGGCGTTTCTTCCGCTACCGGAGCATCAGCCGAAACTTCAGCTTCTGCCGCCGGTTCCGCAGCAACCTCTGCAACTGCTTCTGCCGCTGCAGGTTCCGCTACCGGTTCCGCTGCGACTGCCGGCTTATTTTCTCCGATCTGTTTGATCACAACTGCGAGGTCACGCGGCACGGCATTGATAACCGTGACGATTCCCTGAGCAGAGCTGTTGATAACCCACAGAAGTTTCGAAATGAGCTCTTCTTTCGAAGGCAGATTCGCGATCGTCGTCAATTGCGTGAGATCGACCAGTTTGCCTTCGACAACACCCGACTTGAAAGTGTAGATGTCGGAGTTTTCCTTCATGAACTTCGAAATTGCTTTCGAAAGAACAACCGGATCTCCATCCGTCCACGCGATCGCGGTCACGCCTTTGAAGCTTTCGGTCGCGTCTTCAAACTGCGTTCCCTTAACGGCGATACGTGCCAAGGTGTTTTTTACTACCTGATACTGAGCACCGGCTTCACGCAGGCTCGAGCGAAATTCCTGATCTTTGGTGACGCTGAGCTTCGTAAAGCTAACGACCATCGCAGATTTGGAGCCCGCAAGCGATTCGGTGAGGGCGGTCAGATCTTTTTGTTTTGTTTCTCTTGATTTCATTTCTCTATACGCTCCTCACTTAAGCGTACGCGAGCTCGTCGAGCAAAACGCCCGGGCTCATCGTCGCAGCTAAGTTAATCTTCTTTAAGTATCGGCCTTTCGCGGTGGTCGGCTTTGCCTTCATCACAGCCGAAATAAGAACACGAGTGTTCTCAGCGAGTTTGGTGTCGTCAAACGAAACCTTACCGACAGGTGAGTGAATAACGCCTGTTTTATCAACGCGATACTCGACCTTTCCGGCCTTGGTCTCTTCGATAGCCGTTTTAACGTCCATCGTGACTGTTCCTGTTTTTGGATTTGGCATCAGGCCTCGAGGACCGAGAACCTTACCTAACTGACCGACTTTACCCATCATGTCGGGTGTCGCGATCAACGCGTCGAAGTCGAGCCAGCCGCCTTTGATCTTAGCGACGATGTCATCGCCGCCGGCTTCGTCAGCACCTGCTTCCTGAGCCTCGCGAATCTTGTCGCCCTGTGCGATCACAACGATCTTTTTCGCCGCTCCGCCGAGGCCGTGCGGCAGAACGATAGTTCCGCGAACCAGTTGATCCGCCTTTCGCGGGTCAACGCCTAACCACATTGTTAGTTCGACCGTCTCGTCAAACTTCGCGAATGCGATCTCTTTCAATTTAGACACCGCTTCTTCAAGTGTGTGCTTCTTATGCAGCTCGACTTTTTCGAGAGCCGCAAGATATTTCTTGCCTCTTTTCATTTTACCTCCAGGTGTTAACGAGCAATCTAGTTGCTCTCCCTTTATGTTTCCTAGCAGTATGCAGCGGCGGTTTGCAGTGAAGTTTTTCTTCTTGACTGCTTACTGTCACTGCTTAGTTCCTACTCTATTGTCAGTCCCATCGATTTCGCCGTTCCCTCGATCGTGCGCATTGCAGATTCGAGGTTCGACGTGTTGAGATCGACCATTTTTAATTTGGCGATCTCTTCGATCTTTGCTTTCGAGATCGAGCCGACCTTTTCGCGGTTGGCTTTGCCCGATCCTTTAGCGATTCCCGATGCCTTTCTTAAAAGATCGGCCGCAGGTGGTGTCTTCGTAACGAACGTAAACGAACGGTCGCCGTAAACTGTTATAACGACCGGTATTTTCATATCCGGATCGTCGTTTTGCGTTTTGGCGTTGAACGCCTTGCAAAACTCCATGATGTTGACGCCGTGCTGACCCAAAGCCGGGCCGATAGGCGGAGCAGGGTTGGCCTTACCGGCCGGGATCTGCAACTTGATGTAACCTTCTATCTTCTTTGCCATAACTGCTTTCGATTAACGATCCGCATAAAGTCTATGCGAAATGTCCTCTTCTATTCTTCTTCTGCGAACGTAACCTTTTCAACTTCTAAAAACGTCAGTTCATAAGGCGTTGAGCGGCCAAAAATGGTGATCGATACCTTGAGCGTCGCCTTGTCTTCGTTGATCTCTTCGACCTTTCCGGTAAAGCTCGCGAACGGGCCCGATTTGATTCGAACAACCTCGCCGACCTCGTATGAGAACTTCGGTTTCGGCTTTTCGGTCGTGACCTCGATATTGCGATCGATCTGATCGACCTCTTCCTGCGACAGCGGCGTCGGCTGTTTCCCGCCAAGAAAACCCGTCACCTTTGGCGTCGATTTGATCGCGTGAAAAACGTTATCGGGGATCTTACCCTTCTCGTCGCATTCGATCTGCACGAGCGCGTAACCGGGATAGAACATCCGCTCGGAGACGTGCTCTTTATTGCCGCGCATTTCGACGACCTTTTCTTTCGGGAGTTTAACTTCGGTGATCTGCTCGGCGAGTTCCATATCGCGAATACGCGCGTTCAGGCTCTCGACTACCTTGTTCTCATGCCCCGAATATGTGTGGATAAAATACCACTGCTTCATTTCAAATATCCTTATATGCCGGCGATCTTATTGACCAGCCACGTCAGGCCTTCCAGTAGATACACCCAAGCATGATCGACCAAGAAAAGATACGCGGCGAAAAACAGTACAGCGATGATAACGATGATCGTCGTGCTTTGAACGTCTTCCCGTGATGGGAACGAAGTTTTATCCAGCTCGGCACGAGTGTTTGCTACGAACTCGCCGATGCTTTCTTTATGTTTTCCCTCGACCGGGGCTACTGCTTCTGACACTTCTCTTTTCTCCTAATAAGATCCAATGGCAGGGGTACCAGGACTCGAACCCGGACCTTAGGTTTTGGAGACCCGCATGCTAACCATTGACACCATACCCCTAAAATTTAGTTATGAGTTTTGATTCAAAAGTCGTGAGTCGAAGAAATTTCTCCGGCTCACGACTCAAGCTTCCGACTCAAGACTATTTGTTTTCTTTATGCAGTTGATGGCAACGGCAGCGACGGCAGAATTTTTTAAGCTCAAGCCGATTAGGCGTGTTCTTTTTATTTTTCGTCGTCGTGTAATTGCGCTCTTTGCACTCAGTGCACTGCAAAATAATGTTATCTCTTGGCATTTCTTAAATCCTCAGTAGTCAGAAGTTAGTAGTCAGAAGCCAGAACAATCTGACTTCTGAATTCTGATTTCTGTCTTATTCAACAATATCCGAAA
>JBBRUA010000019.1:0-19593 GCA_038248245.1 Pyrinomonadales bacterium
GATAACGAGCGGCGAAGGGGAGCAAACGTCAGAAGATTTTACAGAATATTTAGTTTAATTGAGATTTTATACGGGTTTGAGCACTTTCCGAAATGGAAATAGGTGCTCCCCGATCAAGGAATGGATGCGAACATTCTTCCGTTAAGAGAGATTCCTGCGGTAACTTGAATTCAAACTTGTCATTTGGAAACCACTTTCAGACGCAAGCTCTAGTTCCAAAATCGCAACATCTGCTCGACCATTTAACCTAACATTTTTTCTCTGTAAACCTCCTGAAGGAAAGTCCAACCCTTTGTCACCAAATCCTTTTGGGCTCGCAGATCTTTAAATAAAGGAAAGTATTTTAGTATGTCAAAAGAAATGATCGTCAGCGTCAACGGGCGCGAAAAGAAGATCGCTATCATCGATAACGGTAAGGTCACAGAGTTTTATATCGAGCGCGGCGAAGAGAACACCGGCGTTGTCGGCAACGTTTATAAGGGCCGCGTGATGCGCGTTTTGCCCGGTATGCAGTCGGCATTCGTCGATATTGGTTTGGAGCGCGATGCGTTTTTGTATGTCTCGGACTTCTTCGACGAAGAGGAAGAGATCGAACGCGTCGTGATGGAAAAAAATAAGAAAGGCTCGCCTGAGGATGCAAAACGCGAGGCTAACGATCAGATCGATCGTGCGCGTGCCCACCGTGAGAAACAGATGGACGCGGCCCAGGACATAACCGAGCCTCTGGTAGACACACTCGAAAGAGGTGTTGAACCGGAAAGCGAACGCGACGAGTTTGCTGAAAAAGCGGAACCGGAAATAAGTGAACGCCAGTCGGACGATTCCGATGGCGAACCGGTTAGGGAACAGAAACGAAGTCGGCGCGGACGACGCGGCGGCTCTTCGAAAGAAGTTGCCCCGGTTGAGGAAGCATCGCCGCGGTTCGAGGTTGAGTATGACAATTCAGGTTTCGAACGCATCAGCGACGGCGGTGACGGTTCCGGGGTTAAGGAAATCGTCGTAGAGACGGTAAGCCTCGGAAAGTTCGAAATAGAAGAAACGTCCGAGGCTGAGGTTGGCTCTCTGCTGAGCTCGGTCGCGGAGGACGGCGGCGGTTTTGAACGGATTGCGGACGAAGACGAGGAGCCCGTCGCTCCGGCGAAGAGCAAAAGGGGGCGCTCGAAAGCAAAGCCCGTCGAAGCCGAAACATCGGACGCTCCCGAAACCGTCCAAGAGGTATCGGAAGAAAAGGTACCGGCAAAGCGGAAAGCTCCGGCCAAACGTGGCGCGGCGGCAAAGGGTAAGTTCTCCAAACCGAAAGCAAAAAAAGCTGTTAAGGAAGAAGGTGGACTCGAAGACTCTGAAGCCAGCCATAAAGAATCGGACGGAAACGCCGAAATGGCCGTAAGACGAGGTGGCCGCGGCCGTCGTCGAGGCGGCAAAAAGGAAGAAGGCGGTGAGGAAGGTGTCGACGGTCAGGAAATGACCGATTCGCATGATGAAGGACAAGAAGCCCCTGAAAGCGTTGAGGCTGCGGTTGAAGCCGCACCGGTCGTTGAAGAACGCGAGGCGGAGCCGCAAGGTGACCAACCCGACGAGCAGCAGTCGAACGAGGATCGCTCACGCGGACGCGACAACAACAATCGCGACCGTGACAGCCGTTCAAAACGCGGCGGCGGCGGCCGCAATCGCAACGATCGTCCGAGCGGCGACAGGCCTGCGGGAGACCGTCCTAGCGGCGATCGCCCGTCTAGTGATCGTCCGTCCAATGACGGGCGACGCGACCGGAACGACCGCGGAGGCCGGGCACCGATGCCGACGATCTCGGACCTTTTGAAGGAAGGCCAGGAGATCTTGGTTCAGATCGCTAAAGAGCCGATCGCCAAGAAAGGTGCGCGTATCACTTCGCACATCGCTCTGCCGGGACGTTATTTGGTCTATATGCCGACGATCGAGCATCTTGGCGTTTCGCGCAAGATCGAGTCGGCCAGCGAACGCAGCCGTCTGCGTATGCTGATCCAGCGCATTCGTCAGGACGATGAGATCACCTCGGGCGGATTTATCGTTCGTACTGCAGGAATCGGAGTCGCTGAAGAAGATCTGCGTAACGACGCAAAGTATCTCGCTCGTATGTGGGCGGATTCGAAAAAAGGTTCGGAGAAAAAACGTTCGCCGGCAATGGTCCATCAGGACCTTGATCTGGTGCAGCGTCTTTTGAGGGATCAACTCGCCGATGACTTTACGGCGATCCGCGTCGATAGCGAAGAGGAATACCTACGCACTGTCGAATTCATGAATCTCATCCAGCCGCGCCTCGTCAACCGAGTGAAATTGTACACTCGTGACGAGCCGATCCTCGAGTACTACGGCGTTCAGGAGGAGATCGACAAGGCCTTAAAACCGCGTGTATGGCTCAAATCGGGCGGATACCTCGTCATTAATCAAACCGAGGCTCTAGTCGCGATTGACGTAAACACCGGGAAATTTGTCGGCAAGGGCAATGCCCGTCTGGAAGACACGATCACGCGAACAAATATGGAAGCGGTCGATGAGATCGCTCGTCAGATACGGCTTCGCGATCTCGGCGGCATTATCGTTCTCGACTTGATCGATATGGAGGACAGACGCAACCGAAATAAGGTTGCTCAGGCTTTGCAGGAAGCTTTGGCGTCGGACAAGTCGCCGAATAAAGTTTTGTCGTTCAATGATTTCGGCTTGATAATCATGACTCGCAAACGCGTCAAGCAGTCGCTGGAACGCACAATGTGTGCCCCGTGCGACTATTGCGAAGGCGCCGGTTGGGTCAAATCTCCGACAACGATGTGCTACGAAATACTCGCTGAGGCCCGCCGCCTATCGCGAAGCGTCGACGATGTCCATCACACCACGCTCCGCGTTCATCCGGACGTTGCCACGGCGTTCCGCAGCACCGAACGCGAGGTCCTCGAGGAGATCGAAGAGCATCTCGGCCATATCGACATCGCCTCGGACAAATCAATCCATCAGGCCCAGTTCGATTTCGCGTTCGTCTAAAGCGTATTGATTGAATAAAAGACCGAAAATGTAGATCAGGCGATCTTCTTTTTCGGTCTTTTTTTTATTTATTTGCGATCATAGCTTAAGATCTTTCTTGGCTTCCTTTGGGCTGGACGGTTTGGTGAAGATAGAATGCGGAATACTTTTATTGAATTCGACGGTCAGGTAATTTATCCGCGAGGAAGGTTTTCCGCCTGAGATACGGTCTACGATGTACGGAGCTTTTATGCCGTCTACGTCGATAAATTGGGCGTAGCGGTCTTCTTCCTTGGTCTCTTCGCCATCGGCGTTCGTTGTTTTGTAGAGAGCTTTTTGCGGAAGGCCATCGTCGACCGCGAATTCGAATTCGATCACGAAGCCGTCTTTGAAGGTCAATTTCACAACCTCATTTCGTTTCCCGAGTGTTGCCGGGCGGCGACCGACGTAGCTCAGTTCGGCATCACCTTTCCACGCTCCGCGTAGCAGATTGTCGAGACTCGTCCTCATGCTTTGCTTAAAATTGGCGATCTGCGTTTCGTTCTGGATCTTGATCAATTCCTGAGCGCCGTCGTAGACCCAACCCGTTCCGCCGAAGTTTGCCTGCACGTTCTTTGTCCCGCCGTCTTTGAAATCTGCCCGTTCCTTGTCCGGAAACGCGATCGCACTGACAAACGACTGAAACGAAACCACTGCTCCGTCCTTGATAACGCTAAACTTCCCACGGCCGATCTGAGTTTTGACCTGTAAATAACGCTCGCCGCCGAGCGTCTGAACTGCCTTCGCGATGACAGCCTCCGCTTTCTCCGTTTGCGGCGGGTTTGGAGCATCCGACTGCGCAAATAAAGCCAGGGAGCAAAAAACGATGGTTGAAAAGGCTATGAGATATCTTTGCATTATTGACCTGTAAAAGGATCGATCAAGGTCAGTAAATCAATCCAGTTGAAGTCTTTTGTATTTCTTGTTACAAGGGCCAATCCATTTTCGATCGCTGTAGCGGCGATCAATGAATCGCCCAAGCTCATCTTTCGTTCTTGTCTTAATCTAACGGCTTGCCCCGCAATTTCGCTGGAGATCGGAAGGATCGGCGTAGATTCGAAGAAAATCGTGAGTGCCGCCTTATCTTTTTCACCGATCTGATGAAATCCGAGAACCTCGACATACGTGACTAGTGAAACGCAATGAGCGTGATCTAGTAAGTATTCACGGAGTTGAAAATACTCAGACGACGCCTGAGTTGAGTAGATCACGATATTGCTATCCAGGAGAATCATTTACGACCGTGCAAAGGACGATCTTCACGCATTTCCCGCTGCCATTTCACCGGATCCGGAATTGTTTTTATTCCTCCACGATCAGCTATTGACTGCAACGCGGCCACCGCCCGGAGGGTGTCCTGTTTAGATCGTTGTCCAAGATTATCACTTAGTGTAATTACGACCTTGACGCTCTCGCCGTTTTTGATCGCCGCCGGAACATCGTTATCCCAAGTGATGGTCTCGCCGTGAATTGTAGCCTGATATTTCTCTAACATCATCACTCTCCTAAAAAACCAAAGGCTTTGATGATATTACCATCAAAGCCTTGGATGCAAAAAGTTTTTGCTGCGTCTAGTTGAGGCTGAAGACCTCGGCCGGTTTGACCGTGATCTCGCCGTCGACGGCATCAACGATGAACTTAGTCGCAAGTTTCCATTCGTTGGTGATCGGCAGTTTTACTTTCTGGTCGATGTGACGTTTTAAGAAACGTGCTCCGTACGCCGGCGAAAAGCCTTTCTCGGTGAGAAGGTCTAATCCCGCCTCGGTGACCTCGACCACCTTACCTTGCCGCTCCATATTTCGTTGGAGTTTTGCCAGATAAAGCTTAGCGATCTCGCGAACCTCGTCCATCACTAGAGGCGAAAAGATGACGATCTCGTCGATGCGGTTACGAAATTCCGGTGAAAATCGCGACTCGGCCGCTTTGATAACTTCGCCCTTGATCTGTAAGACATCGCCAAGTGTTTTCTGCCCGAAGCCAAGCGGCTTTTCATAACGCTTGAAGTTTTCCGACCCCAGATTTGAGGTCATGATAACGATCGCATCCGACAGATACACCTTCTTGCCGCGTCCGTCAGTGATCCAGCCTTCATCAAATGCCTGAAGGAAGATATTCATCAGATACGGCGAAGCCTTTTCAACCTCGTCGAGAAGCAAGACCGTATACGGATTGTCGCGAAGCTGTTCGGTCAGAATACCGCCCCGTTCGCTGCCAACGATGCCTCGCGGCATACCGATCAGTTTTTCGATGCCGATCGTGCCGTCTCCGTATTCGGACATGTCGATGCGAACCATTTTACTTTCATCGCCAAACATAAATTCGGCGACGGCCTTCGCAAGCTCCGTTTTTCCAACACCGGTCGGCCCGAGGAAAAGCAGCACGCCGTCGGGTGCGTAATGGTTGTCCTTAAGCGGTCCCTTGTTCAGACGAAGCCTTTCGGCAACGGCCCGAACAGCGTCTTTCTGACCAATCACACGCTTACCGAGATCGGTTTCCATAGCGGAAAATCTGTCGGAAGTGTCGCGATAGATCATGTCCTTTGGAATGCGAGATTCCTGCGAAATGACCTCAATTATGTGTTCCGGACGGACGATCATCTCGAGCGGTTCATTGATCTCGACCTTGACCGAAGCCGTGTCCAGCCAGCCGATAGCCTTATCCGGAAGGTGAAGATTGCGAATATACTTGGGCGACATCTCGATCGCCATATTTATGGCTTCGTCCGAGATGGTCACTGAATAGTTTTTCTCAAGCCGCGGACGAACGCCGAGTAGGATCTCTTTTGTCTGATCCATCGTAGGTTCCGGGACATTTACGAGCCGGAACCGTCTTGCCAAGGCCTCGTCGTCGCTGATGTATTCTTTATATTCAGTGATCGTCGTCGCGCCGATGATTCGGAGTTCGCCTCGAGCAAGCGACGATTTGAACATATTCGCCGCGTCCGAAGTCGTTCCCATTGCGGCACCGGCACCGATAATGGTGTGTGCCTCGTCGATGAAGAGAATGATGTTGTCTTTCTCTTTGACCTCGTCGATGATGCCCTTGATCCGCTCCTCGAACATTCCGCGGAGCATCGTTCCGGCAACAAGGCCGCCCATCTGAAGTTGAACAATATGAGAGTCACGGAGTCTCGCCGGAACCTTCTCCGGCTCGAGTTCGATCAACCTTGCTAAGCCTTC
Source organism: Pyrinomonadales bacterium (assembly GCA_038248245.1). Taxonomy (GTDB): domain Bacteria; phylum Acidobacteriota; class Blastocatellia; order Pyrinomonadales; family Pyrinomonadaceae; genus OLB17. Next base: position 6,210 of record JBBRUA010000019.1, read on the forward strand.
AACAACCGCCGTTTTACCGACGCCAGGTTCACCAACGAGCATCGGCGAGTTCGAGCGCTCGCGATGCGAAAGAATTTCCATCATCTGACGGATCTCGCGTTCGCGACCGATCGTCGGTGGGATCTTGTCCTCACGGGCCAGCTTATTCATCGAGACTCCGAAATGACGAAGGAACGACGGCAATTCGTATTTCTGACGTGTCCGCTCCTCTTCCTTTTCACGCTTGCGAATGCGTGTGCGGGCGGTCGTTGCAACTTCCTCGGACGGCACTCCCAGATTTTGCAACACATCGTTCAGGACGCTGCGTTCGTCGTTCGACAGAACGTAAAAAATATCGCTGCCATCTATCACGCGTCGGCCCTGCGAACGGGCACGATCCATCGCGCGTTTAAAAAGCTCGGTCGTCTCGGGGGCGATGCGAAATCCGCTGCCCGAGTGTTGTCGTCCGGCCTCCATCCGTTTTTCGATCAACATTTTGACCGAACGGGGATCGACCGCCAGATCACGCATCGTCGCGGTAAAAAGGTCGTCCTCTTCGAACGCGACGGCGTGTAAAATATGCTCGATCGACACGTAATTTTGCTCACGTTTTTTTGATTCGCCTAAGGCGGTCTCTAAAACGCGTCTGCCGCTGTCGCTAAATTTATCCTTGTATGCGTCTATATCTGCCATATAAATATTGGTAAAACTTAAATATTCGATGCGGCCAAACGGAAGGGAACTGCCTAGCCATTATAATAACACTTTGCTGGGCACTCCGAAAAGAAATTGCGTACCAGCGATTCTTGCCAGACCGATGTCAGACATTTTCCAAATCTTCTTCCATTTCCTCCGGTAACAACTCGACCCTGTCATAGATCTCGGTCAGTTTTAGTTCGCAATTTATGCCGTCAAGATCTAGGATCTCAGACAAATTGCTAAAACTTCTGTACAGCCATTGGCCATCGGTCGCTTTCCGAAAGTGCTCGACGAACGCTCTTTCCTGCGAAACAAGGACGTAATCCGTCAAAGTTTCGTTCCCCATCCGGTACCTTTGAAATTTGACCGTTCGGTCGTAGTTTTCGGTCGATGGCGAAAGAACCTCAAATATAACGCGCGGATTGATGAGAACGTCCTTCTTACTGTCATGAAACTGCGGTTCGCCGCAAACGATCGTGAGGTCCGGATATGCATATAAGCTCGCTGCGGACGTCCGAACTTTCATGTTCGGCGACAATGCCTCACAAGGGCGACCTTTCAACCTATTTCCCGATTCCCTCAAAATATTAGAGCAAACTCGGCTATGCGATAACGATTCGCCCGCCATCGCGATCACTTCGCCGTCGAGAAACTCATGCCGACTCTCCGAATCGCGCTCAAACGCAAGATATTCTTCAGCGGTCACTGTCTTCTTTGTCTTGAGTTTCGGCAATCCCATAAACTGAGTCTATCAAACTAAGGGCATTTCAAACGACAAAATCTCGAGCAATACCCGGTTTACTCTGCCGCCGAATCAGCCATTCCTTTGCCAACCTGAACGCGAGCCGGACGAAGCAATTTGCCGCCAAATCTATATCCGCGAGCGTATTCGGCGGTGATCTTTCCGTCATTTTCAGAGTCGGTCGGCACCATATCGACTGCTTCATGCTGTTCCGGATCAAATGACACGCCGACAGAAGCGATCGGCTCAACGCCGACGTCGATCAGGGCTCGTTCAAAGCTGCGTGCCGTGCCAATTACGCCGCTACGAAGATTATCTATCGAGGCATCCGTTTCGCTGGCGGCGACTGCGAGGTTCAAATTATCGAGAACCGGCAAAAGCGTTGTCAGGAAATTAAACTGCGCCTGCTTGCCTCGATCCTCGAGGGTTTTCATCAACCGGGCACGCATCTCGGCGGTTTCCTTTTCAAGATTTGCCTTGGCTTCTTCGAACTTGACCTGGACGCTGCCAAGCTTTGTTTCGGCGGCCTCGCGTCGCTCGGTCTCGACTTTGAGAGCCGCTTCGAGTGCGATCTCCGTGGCAGATCTTGTCGGAACCTGCGGCGTTTCATCATCGGCGACACGTTCGCCGTCCGTATTAAATCGACGTTTATCGTGGAACGGGATCGTTTCGCCGTCCATTTCGTCGAACTCTGTCTCTTGCTCGTTCATCTTTTTTTTCTTAAACACGTTTCTAAATAGTAAAGCGTTATACGCCAATATAAAAGTGCAGGTTCCCTAGATGCCCGTCGCGGTTTGCCCGCTTTCGGCCGGAGTGAATTTCATTTCGCCATCAACGGCCGTGATCCGCACGTTACTACCGCTTGAGATGTCGCCGTTGAGCAAACTTACCGCCAGCGGATTCTGCACCAACGTCTGGATCGCACGTTTCAACGGCCGTGCGCCGTAAACGGGGTCGTAACCCTCGTGAATAATCAGTTCGCGGGCCGTCTCGTCAAGCTCGATCGTGATACCGCGTTCGGCAAGATTCTTACGAAGCTTTTCGAGCTGAACGTCGATGATCTTTGCGATCTCGTCGCGAGTAAGCTGAGCAAAAACAACGATATCGTCGATACGATTCAAAAACTCAGGCTTGAAATGATCACGTAAGACCTGCAAAACATCTTTCTTAACATCGCGGTCCGCCAGAGGATTTTCCGCTCCGGCCTGGATCTCGCGTGAACCGAGATTCGATGTCATGATCAAAACCGTATTCTTAAAATCGACCACGCGGCCTTTCGAATCGGTCAATCGTCCGTCATCCAGGATCTGCAGCAGAATGTTGAAAACATCAGGATGAGCCTTTTCGATCTCGTCAAAAAGCACGACCGAATATGGACGCCGACGAACCGCCTCGGTCAACTGACCGCCTTCTTCATAGCCGACATATCCGGGAGGAGCTCCGATCATACGAGCGACGGCGTGTTTCTCCATATACTCGGACATGTCGAGCCGAACCATCGCTTTCTCATCATCGAACAGAAACTCCGCAAGAGCCCGCGCTGTTTCCGTCTTTCCCACACCGGTCGGTCCCATGAAAATAAACGAACCGACAGGCCGATTTGGGTCCTGTAGGCCGGCTCTCGCACGGCGAACGGCGTTGGAAACTGCCTGAAGAGCTTCGTCCTGACCGATCACGCGTTTGCGAAGACCGGATTCCATCTGGACGAGTTTTTGCATCTCGCCCTGAAGCATTTTCGTCACCGGAATGCCCGTCCACTTGGCGACGACCTCCGCCACGTCTTCCTCATCGACCTCTTCTTTGAGAAAAACACCGTCTTTTTGAAGTTCGCCGAGCCGTTGCTGTTCGGATTCAAGCAATTTCTCGATCTCCGGGATACGTCCGTATTGGATCTCCGCCGCCTTCGTCAGATCGCCGCCTTGGCGTGCCTGGTCGAGTTCGAGTTTCGCTTGCTCCAGTTCGCCCTTCGCGGTGCGCATCTTTTCGATCTCGTCCTTCTCTGATTGCCACTGGGCCTTCATCGCGGAAGATTTTTCGTTAAGATCGCCGATGCGGCGTTCGATATCGTCGAGGCGTGTTTTTGATTTCTCGTCCGTTTCGCGGCCAAGTGCCTGACGTTCGATCTCAAGCTGCAATATTTCTCGCTCGAGAACGTCGATCTCCTGCGGCAGCGAATCGATCTCGATGCGGATTCGCGAGGCAGCTTCGTCGATCAGATCGATAGCTTTGTCAGGCAAGAAACGGTCGGTAATGTAGCGGTTCGACAGCGTAGCCGCCGCAACGATCGCCGCATCTTTGATGCGAACGCCGTGGTGAACTTCGTAGCGTTCTTTGAGTCCGCGAAGGATCGCGATCGTGTCTTCGACGTTAGGCTCACCAACATAAACCTGCTGGAAACGGCGTTCGAGGGCCTTATCTTTTTCAATATACTTCTGATATTCCGCGAGCGTGGTCGCACCGACACTGCGAAGCGTACCGCGAGCTAGAGCCGGTTTGAGCATATTCGAAGCGTCGATCGCGCCTTCGCTCGCTCCCGCACCAACCAGAGTGTGCAGTTCATCGATGAACAAAATTATCTGTCCGTTGGCCTTTTCGATCTCTTTGAGAACCGCTTTCAGGCGATCTTCAAACTCGCCGCGATATTTGGCTCCGGCGAGCATCGAACCGAGATCTAGCGACACAAGCTTTTTATTCTTCAACGTTTCAGGCACATCGCCGGAAACGATCCGCTGGGCGAGTCCCTCGACGATAGCCGTTTTGCCGACGCCGGGTTCGCCGATGAGAACCGGATTGTTCTTTGTTCGCCTCGACAAGATCTGTATCGCCCGGCGGATCTCGTCGTCACGGCCGATCACCGGATCGAGCTTGCCTTTGCGGGCAAGTTCGGTCAGATCTTGGGCGTATTTATCGAGGGCCTGAAAATTCTCTTCGGCATTCTGATCCGTGATTCGCGAACCGCCGCGCATGTCAGTGATGACTTTCTCAAGATCTTCTTTGGTTATGCCATTAGACCGAAGAATGCGCCCCGCGTCGCCGGCTTTTTCCGCTGCGATCGAGATCAAGAGATGTTCGGTGGACATATATTCGTCCTCCATCTTCTCGGCCTCTTTCTGGGCGTCTTGAAAGATCGTGTTGGTGCGCGAGCTGAAGTATTGCTGGCCGCCCGTCACCTTTGGGAATTTTTCGATCGCCGCTTGCAGCTCGTTTGAGATCGCAACCGCGTTCGCACCGATCTTGCCTAAAATGGGTTTGACGATGCCTTCCTTTTGCTCAAGCATCGCCGCCAGCATGTGCTCCGGCTCGACCTGCTGATTTTGCCCAAGTTCGGCTACGCCGACGGCCGCCTGCACGGCTTCTTGTCCACGGATAGTAAATTTATCGAATCTCATTTTTCAAAACACCTCGTGCTTAGTCTTAAACGATAATAAAACTTGAGTGTCTTATTGTCAAGTCTGTGACCGCCGTCATAATTTACCCAAAACACGCAATTTCCATCGATCTCAGGTGACATATTCGCTGTTTGTCGGTTATATTTATCCTCGCACCTTACCGTATAAACTTAACGGGCCAGACGTTTCGGCGAAACCGGATCGGAAGCCCTGCAAGCGAGCAGAAAATGAAAATTCTTCGTGAAGTTCTTTGGCCATTGATCGCCGTTTTTGCCGCATTTGTCGTTGGCGGAATAATTGTTCTGCTGATCGGCGACAACCCGTTTCAAACCTTTTACCAGCTTATCGGCAACTCGTTCGGATCCCTGAACGATCTCGGATATACGCTCTTCATCGCGACTCCGCTTATTTTTACGGGTCTCGCGGTCGCGGTGGCATTTCGCTGCGGCCTGTTGAATATTGGAGCTGAGGGACAACTTTATGTCGCCGCATTCGCGACTGCCTGGGTCGGGATCAAGTTCGGTGGGGCGATGGTTACGGTCTTTGGAAAAGAAGAGAACTGGTCTTGGTACAGTTTGCCGGCGGTTCTGCTTGTTTTGTTGTGTATCCTGACGGCGGTGATCGCGGGCGGTATTTGGGGAGCAATTCCCGGGATTCTCAAGGCGAAGTTCGGCTCTCACGAAGTGATCAATACGATCATGCTGAACTTCGTTGCGATCGCTCTCGTCAGCTATTTCACGCAGTATTTCTACAAAATACCCGGCGATCCGATAATGCAGACGGCGGAGATCGGAACCGCGGCACATATCCCGCGGATCAGTCAGTATATTCCGGGAATGCCTGATTTTGTACCGCTCAGCGTCGCGTTTTTGCTCGCGATTCTGATGTGTGTGCTCGTCTATATCTTTCTGTGGAAGACAAAATGGGGATACGAGCTGCGAGCAGTCGGTGAAAATCCGTCGGCCGCTGAATACGGCGGCATTTCTCCGAAAAAGCAGATCATCATCGCAATGACGATCTCCGGCGGACTCGCGGGAATGGTCGCGATTGGCGAGGTGCTCGGTTACCGTTACAGATATTACGACGGATTTTCGGATGGTTGGGGCTTTTTAGGTATCGCCGTCGCCTTGCTCGGGCGAAATCATCCGCTGGGCATCTTCTTCGCAGCATTATTTTTTGCCGTCTTGAAACGCGGCGAGATCTTTGTCGATATCGAGACGAGGTACGTTTCGAAGGATCTCGTCGAGGTCCTACAGGCGATCATTATTATTTTTGTGGCTTCGCTGCAACGGTTTACGAGGAAATAAAATGAGCGAACTACTCACACCTGCATTTATACTCATTTTGCTTTTCTCAACGATCCGTCTCGCGACGCCGCTGATCTTCGCGGCTCTTGGCGGGTTGTTCTCGGAACGAGCGGGAGTCATTAACATCGCTCTCGAGGGCCTTATGCTTGCCGGAGCTTTCGTTGGTGCCGTGGCTACCTACGAACTGCAAAACCCGTACCTAGGCTTTCTATGCGGCCTTGCAGCGGGAGCCTTTGTCGCCCTGATATATGCCGTAGCGGTGATCAAGTTCGAAGCCGACCAAGTCGTCGCTGGATTTGCAATCACGTTGCTTATGCTCGGTCTGCCGTCAGTCATAAGCAGCCGTATTTACGACTCAGCCGGATCGACGCAGCAGATACCGATTGAGTTTCAATTTCCGGATTTCGACAAATTTATCGCGAACCCTGTCGGCCTTATCATTTCTATCGGATTGATCATTTTTATTTCATCGCTAATCGTAAAGACATCCGTCGAGAATTTACGGAGAGGGAACCGTTCCGAAAGTACGCTGAAAACTATTCTCTCAGTTTACACTGGACCAATCGTTTGGCTCGGTTTTATCGTCTCGATATTTATCTTCTCAAACCGTCTTTCAACGGCCTCAGTATTGGCCTTTTTCCTTGTTCCGTTTTGTTGGTACGCACTCTATAAGACTCCGTTCGGCCTGCGTCTGCGTTCCGTCGGTGAGAATCCGGAAGCCGCCGATGCGGCCGGTGTCAACGTGATCCGGATGCGTTATATGGCGGTAATAATTTCCGGCGTTTTGGCGGCGGCAGGCGGTGCGTATCTGTCGATCGGCCAGTCATCGCTCTTTACTCGCGGCATGACCGCAGGACGCGGCTACATAGCGTTAGCAGCCCTGATCCTGGCTAAATGGAAACCGATTCCGGTTCTGTTCGCCTGTCTGTTTTTCGGCTTTACCGAGGCATTATCGATCCAAATGCAGGGCGTCATAAAAATGCCGTCGGGCGAAGACGTTCCCGTTCAATTCATTCAGATAATTCCATACGTGCTGACGATAATCGTACTTGCCGGATTCATCGGCCTCTCACGAGCACCGAAGGCGTTGGGAATTCCTTACCGAAAGGAAAACTAAGCGGTGACTTCGAGTTTTCGGTTTAACAGATAATTCAGGGACACGCCTTGTTGATCGGCCTCGACCGCGAGCTGGCGATGAAGATCTTTTGGCATACGCAGCACTAGTCGGCCACTATACGACCTACGCCCAAAAGGCTCCGGGATCGCTTCTTTATTAGTCTTAAGATCGGCTAGCACAAACTTTAGAACCGCCTTTACCTCGCTCAACGCCTTTTCCTGCGTATGGCCATGAGCGGCAAGCGACGGAAATTCAGCGATACGGGCAATAAATGCATTGTCCTCGTCTGACCACCCGACACTGTAGAGATATTCTTCAATGCTTTGTTTCATAACCGTTAACTCGATAAGGCCCGAAATGGACTTCGCAAATCGCGACCAGGCGTAAGATCGACAGTCTTTTTCTTTGCCTTCTGGTCCAGCAAGTGCCGAATTTATTTGAATTATGTCAGGAGCATCGAACATCCAATTCGATGGTACTATATACAGTATCATTAGTCAATGGAATTTTTGATTCGATGCGAATGCAAGTTGCTTATTTGACCTATGGTTAAGTAAGCTATTGAAACATTTATGTCATACGAAAAAGCTGCTGAGGCGGCGGAATTTATTAGATCTAAGTATTCAGGGGAGATCGGGACGGCGATCGTGCTTGGGAGCGGGCTTGGGGCGTTTGCGGATGAACTGACGAACGCGGTGAAGATACCGTATGAGCAGATCCCGGGTTTTGCGAGATCGACGGTCGAGGGGCACGCGGGGCAGCTTGTGCTGGGAGAGATCGACGGCGTTTCGGTCGCTGTTCAGCAGGGACGTTTTCACTATTACGAAGGCTACGAGATGGAACAGGTGATGATGCCGGTGCGTACATTTGGCCTGCTCGGCGTCAAAAATGTGATCCTGACGAATGCGGCAGGCAGTCTGAATTCGGATATGATCCCGGGGAGCTTGATGCTGATCACGGATCACCTTAATTGCATGGGCGTGAACCCGCTTCGAGGGCCGAACGACGTCCGATTCGGGCCGCGTTTTCCAGATATGAGTTCGGTATATGACCGCGAATTCCAGCAGATAGCGAGCGACGAGGCAAAGGCACTCGCCCACGAACGATTCGAAAAAGGCATTGACTCATCGGTGATCGATTTTATGCACTGGGGCATATACTGCGGCCTTTCCGGGCCGACATACGAGACGCCGGCTGAGATCAGGATGCTTCGCGAATTCGGAGCGGACGCGGTCGGTATGTCCACCGTTCCCGAGGCGATCGCCGCCCGACATCAGGGCACACGCGTTCTCGGCATCTCATGCATCACCAACCTCGCCGCCGGAATGAGCGACGAACCGATCAACCACGAAGAAGTAATGGAAACGGGAGCGAGGGTGGCGGAGGTTTTCAAGGAACTTCTTAGACGAATAGTCTCAAAGATCGCTTGAACCACGGAGACACGGAGGCACTGAGACGGAAGGGAAATCGCCTTTTCCTACTCTGCGTCTTCGTGTCTCTGTGGTTAATATAGCTTATGATAATCGGAATTTGCGGCGGAACAGGTTCGGGAAAGACGACGATCGCGCGGTCGATCGTTGAGACGGTTGGTCTCGGTAATGTTGTGCTCGTTGAGCAGGACTCGTATTACCGAAACCTGTCGGACATGCCGCTTGACGAGCGTCATCAGGCAAATTTTGACCATCCGGATTCGCTGGATAGCGAGATGTTGGTCAACCATATTTTGCGATTAAAACAGGGCCTTTCGATCGAGATGCCGCTGTACGATTTTGCGTCCCATACGCGGAGCGACAAGTTTGAAACGATCGAGCCGAAACCGGTTGTGATCGTCGAGGGAATCTTGATCTTTGCTGAACCGCGAGTGCTCGATCTGCTCGATGTTCGGGTCTTTGTCGATACGCCGGATGATATTAGGCTGATGCGGCGTTTGCGGCGGGACATAACGGAGCGTGGCCGCACCTTCGAACGCACCCTCGAGCAGTACGAGCGAACGATCAGGCCGATGCATTACGAATTCGTCGATCCGTCAAAACGCCATGCGGACATAATCATTCCCGAAGGTGCCCAAACAGGCGTAACGGTTGAATTTTTATGCAGCCTCGTACGGGAAAAATTGGGCAAAGAACTCGCAAAGGCAAACTGAGCTAACTGATGGAAAAAAAAGAACTTATCGAGGCAGCGACCGCCGTTCGTGAGCATGCTTTCGCACCGTTTTCGTCATTCAAGGTCGGTGCGGCGATCGAGATGGCAGACGGCGAGATCATCGACGGCTGCAACGTCGAATCGGCGACCTACGGCCTTACCGTCTGTGCCGAACGCGTCGCAATTTGGAAAGCCGTCTCACAGGGCAAACGCAAGATAAAACACATCGCCGTCGTTGCCGATACCGAAGAGCTAACACCGCCCTGCGGCGCATGCCGCCAAATAATCTGGGAATTCGCGGGCGATATTCCCGTAACAATGGCCAATCTCAAAGGCAAAACCGAAACACTTCAGATGAAAGACCTGCTCCCGAGGGCGTTCGATATTGAGTTTTTAAAATAGGTGGAAAACCGATCACGGCTTCCGACCTTTGATACTCAAACACCTGATTCTAGTGGGCCTTCAGAACCCAACCGTCTTTATCGACGACGGGCATCGCTCCTGTGAATGTGATGCTTCCGGCGCCATTTTTCATCTCGACCCGTTCGGTTTTGCCGTTAACGACCACATCGACGGGCATTGGAAACGGCATATTGTTGGGTGTTTCCCAGGTCAGCATCATCTGTCGCGGTGATGTGGTCGCACTCTCGTCGGCGGGTCCCGAAGCCATGACGACGAGCTTTGGCAATTTCGGTTGCCTGAGATACAGCTCGAAGAACCAGTCGAGCTTCATACCGGACTCTTCTTGGGCGATGGTAAGAAAATCGTCGGTGTTGACGAGGCGTGTCTGGCGGCCGTCGGTTAGCTTTTCAAGTTCCTTCGTCGGATAGGTCATGCGGCGTAGGGCTTTGAAGAACGCCTTGTCGCCGATCAGATAGCGGAGCGTGTGAAGAATGTAGGCTCCTTTTCCGTAGATATCGCCGTCGGAGTTGAGATAGTCGGGCTCGGACATGTAGACCTGATAGGCGATCTTAGGCTCACGCGGGGCCACGGCTTGCTTGTTTTTAAAGCCGCGTTGGCGACCGGCCATGGCCTTCATATATGCCTCTTTTCCGTGTAATTCCTCAGTATATAGCGTATCCATATACGATTGGAACCCCTCATGAATCCAAAAGTCCCTCCAATCTGAGGCCGTGACCAGATTGGCAAAATATTCATGTCCGAATTCATGTAATAGCAGTCCATCGGTGCCGTCGGCGTTGTACTTGAACTTGTTGCCATAGGCAATATTGGTAGAATGCTCCATGCCTAAATGGGGCGTTTCGACGATGCCTACCTTCTGCGAACGGAAGGGAAATGGGCCGAGGTATTTTTCGTAGAATGCGAGATATTTCTTCTGTTCGGCGATCAATTGAGCACCTTTTTCGAAGCTTTCGGGGAGGATGTAGAACATGATCGGCATCGTTTCGCCGGTGATCGACTTGTATTTGTCCTCGATCAGTTTGTAGGGAGCGGCGTTGAAGACGAGTGAATAGTTGGCGATCGGATTGGTCATTCGCCAGGAGTAGGTCGAGGTGCCGCCTGCATTCTTTTTGACGTTTTCGAGTTTTCCGGGGCCGGTGGCGATGAGCGGATCGGGGACGGTGATGTGCATCGAGGCGGTCGCGGGCTTGTCGGACGGGTGATCTTTGCAGGGGAACAGCAGATCGGCGCCGTCATTTTGCAGGGCGACGGAGATCCAATCGGCTCCGTTCGGGGTTTTTTCCCACATAAAGCCGCCGATCCACGGTGCTCGCGGGGCGATGCGGGGCGTGCCCTGATAGGTGATGCTCGTCTTGATCTCGTCGCCGACCTGCTTTGTCATCGGGAACCAGATCCAGATCTTACCGGCCTTTCGCTCGTATTTTGCGGCGGCTGCGCCCACGGTCACGGAGCTGATCGTGTACGGCGTGTCGAGGTCGAGGACGATCACATTTGTCGGGATCACGGTGCGGGCCGTCATGACGGTCGTGCCTGAGATCGCCTTTGTTTTCGGGTCGGCGGTGATCGAAATGTCATAATTCTGCACGTCGAAAACAGCCTGCTCGAACATCAAAGGGCCGCCGGTTTCGGTCGGGCGAACGCCGAGTTCGCGTTGGGCAAACGATACGGAGACGAATAAAAGGACTGCGATCAGAGCCGATAATTTTTTCATAATAGTTTTGCCGAGGCCGTGCGGGCGATGCACCTGAGTTCGAATTTATATCTACACTTTACACTCGAATCGGTTTTGCAGAAAATGTATTTAATGGTTCGACAACTAATAGTTACGAGTATTCTGGGGATTTTGTTTTGCGCAGCGGCGGCGGGGCAGAAGGTTTTGCCGACGGTGACGCCTGCGGCTAAAGAAGCGGTGAAGGCGAATGCTCGGCCGACGCCTGCGCCCAACGCCCCAAAAGCGGAGCCGTATGACAAAGCGGACGTTGCGACAATGGCCAAACAGTGCGTGTCGCTCGACACGGAATCGGGCCTGATAGAGGCGGAGATGTTCCCTGAAAGTGCTCCGGAATCGGTCAGGAATTTTCTGAATATGGCGGCCACCGGACTGCTCGATACGACCACGTTTAGCCGTATCGTGCCCGGATTTGTTGTGCAGGGCGGCGATCTTTACTCACGCGAGGGCAAGGTGACGCAGGCGATCGGGCAGCGTGCCCGGAGGACGATTCCTGACGAGCCGAATAAGATCTTGCACGAGCGCGGCATATTGTCGATGGCCCGTTCGGACGAGCCGAATACGGCGACGACGAACTTTTTTATACTAGTTTCTTCGGGCTCGCACCTCGACGGGAGCTTCGCGGCGTTTGGGCGAGTGACGAAGGGAATGGAGGTCGTCGATGCGATCAACAAGATGGAAGTCGATGGCGAAAAGCCGACCAAGCCCGTTCGGATCAAAAAAGCCTCGGTCGCAGCGTGCGCGATCACCAATTAAACGCGAAAGCGTCCATCCGGCGTGACGACATCACGCAAGAGCGGCGGGAAAGCACTTCACCGCGATCCACAGAATAAGCGGTAACCGGAAAATCCGAGATTTTGATTTCTAGTTCGCTAACTATAAGCGGAATCTCGGCTTAATGGTTTTACGCACTCACCTGAAAGAATATTGCTTCAAATCTGATCGAAATCGATCAAAAACGGCCCGAAATCGACTCAAAATCACACACGTTTTGGCACCTTTTTCGCTCGAATTTTGCGGTTCGACAGCGAAACTCAATCTTGCCGTGCATCGCTATCGACGGTAACGACACGCGGTCGTCCGGGCGATGTCGACCGCGAAGAACTCCGCCCGGTTTGCACAAGGCCAGCCGTGTCCGGTAGCGGCGGTTTCGCGAGTCGCGGTGGCGATGAGTGGTGCGTTAAAGTCGTTCCGGTTTGGCTCAATTTGCTCGGGTTTCGCGACGGCGTTCGAGCGGTGAACTCGATCCGTTAAATTCGCCCTCATCTTCTACCGATGACGACCTGATTTTCGACGGGAATCGGCCGGGCTTCGCCTGAAATGAGACAGAAGATTTTTCTTGACTTACTGTTGCAGGGGTGATACAATCTCTTATACGTAATTCAAAAAAGGAGAAGGTTGAGGATCAGGGATGATAAAGCACTGGACGATTTTTGAGGGGCGACCGAATTCGCGGGATCGGTCGAAGTTGCGGGTGACGCTGAATATGAAAGGGATATTTTTGCTGAATCTCGCGACGTATTCGGCGATGGGACGGCCGACGGCGGTTGAGCTTCGCTTCGACGAGGGCACACGCACCATCGGCCTCAAACCGAAAGATCCGGACGCCGACAACGCGTTTCCGGTGAAGGGCATTTTGACGATGGCGCGTAAAAAGGCGAGCGAAAAATATACGTACATGGTCGTCAACGCGGCTCCGTTCTGCCGCCATTTCGATATCAGACCGACCGGGACCGTGCAGTTCGCCGGGGTCGATCTGCACGACGACGGCACGCTGTTGCTCGAACTAAGTAAGGCGGTGGCGATCGGACGCGGGACGCGGTGAGGCGGAAGTTGAGAGATGGGGACCAAAGAAAA